>CACXFV010000050.1 GCA_902767015.1 uncultured Lachnospiraceae bacterium
CTAAAGAAAACAGCCACACACGATAGTCCGACTATTCGTGTGTGGCATAGGGGGCGTGACTCACCCGAAAGGGTGAACTGTTACATGATATACTTTAATAGTTGTAAAAAAATAAAAAAAACACTTGCTTTTTTTGGAGAGATACAGTATACTACCATAGTAACAGTTGTACGGCTCGTTGGTCAAGCGGTTAAGACGTCGCCCTCTCACGGCGAAAACAGGGGTTCGATTCCCCTACGAGCTGTTTCTTATAAGGTGATTGTAACAGGTAGTATAGTTTAGAATTTATTATTGTGAATTGTTATAGTTTTATTTGTTGTATTAATGATTGATAGTATATTCGTCGCTGATTTTGAGTGACGATTTTTTAATAGTATGGGATGTTTTACGCCATATTTGGCATATTTTGCAGTTTGAAGGAAAATATAATTACGCGAGGTGAATAAAGTAAAATGAAGCATGTTTTGGATGTTAATCATATAAATCCTTTTTTACAGTCTACAGTTACTATATTTGAGAGTGCAGCACAGATGAAGCTGGCGATTGGAAGACCGAGCGTTTCAGGATTGGATTTTAAGGATCAGATATTTGGACTTCAGGTTGGTCTGACGGGAGATTTAAAAGGACAGAATATTCTGGTCATGAGTGTAGAGAATGCGAAGATGGTTGCCAGCAAGATGATGTTTGGCATGCCTGTGAATGAACTGGATGATATGGCGTCGTCGGCACTCAGTGAGTTGAGTAACATGATTATGGGAAATACAGCCACATTATTTTCTACAAAGAATATCAGGATAGATATAACACCGCCGTTGATTATGATGGGTTCACAGCTTAAGTTATCATCGGATATACAGGCATTGAGAGTTCCTTTTATGTATGAGCAGAATGAATGTATAAGCATGTATTTGTGCGTGTCTAACCAATAGGTGATGATAACTGTGGATGGCACGGCTGAACTGTTGCTGTAAAACAGATGTTTTGTAAAAAAAGTTCTTGCCATACATGAAGATTAGTGTTATAATAGAACGCAGACATAGGTGGTTTGAAAGAGAGTGGGCGCAAGTCCACTCTTTAATATTAGCTTTAAAGCAGCAATTGTATGTAAATGATAATAGAAAGAAAGAAAGGGAACATCTGCTCGTGTCTGAAATTAAAAAAGGGCAGTATCACATCAGTTGTGTGATAGAATGGTAATAAGAATGGCAAAAAGAGAAGAATATGAAAAGAAAACAGAAACACTGGTGTTGCCGCTGATTGAAAAGAATCATTTTGAATTGGTGGATGTGGAGTATGTGAAAGAGGGTTCTAACTGGTATCTGAGGGTTTATATTGACAAGGAAGGCGGGATTAATGTTGATGATTGTGAACTGATCAGCAGAGCACTCAGCGACCTGCTTGATGAGCATGATTTTATTGATGAGGCATATGTGCTTGAAGTCAGCTCGCCGGGGTTGGGAAGACCTCTTAAGAAGGATAAAGATTTTCAAAGAAGTATTGGTGAAGAAGTAGAAATTAAGCTATATAAGCCAAAGGATGGTTCTAAGGACTACAGAGGAATCCTTAAGTCCTATGACAGGAACAGCATTGTGATAGAAGAAGATGGCGTTGATGAGGTATTTTTGAGAAGTGAGATTGCGCTAATCAGACTTGCATTTGATTTTTGAGACTTTAGGAATAATATCTCTGCCGGTTATTTTTTGTTAGATTTTGAGCCGCCTACAGCGGCATATATGTAAGTTTGTTATAAAATAAGGAAAAGGAGAATTTTTAAAATGAACAGGGAACTGATTGAGTCACTGGAGGTTTTGGAGAGAGAAAAAGATATTAACAAAGAGGTTATGTTTGAAGCAATTGAGAATTCTTTACTTATGGCGTATAAGAACCACTATGGAAAAAATGAAAATGTGGTTGCCAGAGTTGACAGGGAAACCGGTGATTTCAGCATTACTGCTGATAAACTCATTGTGGAACAGGTTGAAGATCCTGCCTGTCAGATTTCTATTGATAAAGCCAGAGATATTGATATCAATTGCGAAATAGGTCAGACAATCAAAGTAGATGTCAAATCAAAGGAATTCGGCAGAATTGCTACGCAGAATGCCAAAAATATTATTTTGCAGAAGATACGGGAAGAAGAAAGAAAGGTTGTCTATGAACAGTATTATGCGAAGGAAAAAGATATTGTAACAGGTATTGTTCAGAGGATTAACGGTAAAAATGTAAGTATTAATCTGGGTAAGGCAGATGCGGTACTGGTTGAATCAGAGCAGGTTAAAACAGAAGTGTTTATGCCTACGGAGAGGATTAAGCTGTATGTGACAGAGGTGAAGGATACACCGAGAGGTCCGAAGATCAGTGTTTCGAGGTCGCATCCGGAACTGGTGAGGAGACTGTTTGAGGCAGAGGTTGCAGAAGTCAGGGATGGTACCGTTGAGATCATTAATGTAGCGAGGGAAGCAGGTGTCAGAAGCAAGATTACGGTTAAGTCCAATAATAAAGACGTTGATCCCCTTGGTGCCTGTGTAGGTGTGAATGGTTCAAGAGTAAATGCGATTGTCAATGAGCTGAGAGGAGAGAAGATTGATATCGTACCATATAGTGAGAATGCAGCTGTATTTGTGGAAAATGCACTGAGTCCGGCAAAAGTGGTATCTGTTATTGCAGATGATGTGGCTAAGACGGCAAAGGTTGTGGTGCCTGATTACCAGCTTTCCCTTGCAATTGGTAAGGAGGGAATTAATGCAAGACTTGCAGCCAAGCTGACAGGTTTTAAGATTGATATCAAGAGTGAGTCACAGGCAATGTCGCAGATGTCAGATGAGGAGGAGATAGATATTGATGAAGAAATCAGCTTTGAGGAAGAAGCAGATTATGACAATGCGGAGAATAATGAAGAGGTTTAACATTAATTAAAATATATGAATTAAAGGAATGAGTGTTTGATGGGTATGGTTAAGAAGATACCGATGAGGCAGTGTATAGGCTGTGGTGAAATGAAACCCAAAAAAGAATTAATAAGAATTCTTAAAACAGCAGAGAATGAGATAATAATAGATAAGACAGGCAGGAAAAACGGCAGAGGTGCATATATATGTTCTTCAGAAGAGTGCCTTTTAAAGGCTGTCAAAGGTCATGGGCTTGAACGTTCCTTCAAAATGAAAATTTCCGAAGATATATATGAACAGCTTAAGGGAGAAATGTAGAAGCAGAAAGGAAGTGTTGTGAGGATGCAGGACAGAGTTCTGTCAATGTTTGGTCTGGCTGCAAAGGCAGGCAAGGTAGCGAGCGGGGAATTTTCGGTAGAAAAGGCGGTAAAATCGAATAAGGCATATCTTGTGCTTGTGGCGGACGATGCGTCCGACAATACAAAGAAGATGTTTACGAATATGTGTACATTCTACAAGGTTCCTATTTTGTTTTATGCAGACAAGGAGAAGCTTGGGCGTGCAATTGGAAAGGAAATGAGGGCATCAGCGGTAGTGCTTGATAAGGGATTTGCAGATTCAATTATTGAAAAATCAGGTATGAACAGAGATTAGACAGTGAAATGGAGGATAATAATGGCAAATTTAAGAGTATATGAGCTTGCAAAGCAATATAATATAGACAGTAAAGTAGTTAAAAAGATATTGGCTGACAATGGAATTGAAGTAAAAAATCATATGAGTTCCATCACGGCAGAGGCAGCCGAGATTGTTAAGAATGTATTGGGCAGTCAGGGTTCTGCTGCGAAAGAGCAGGAGACAAAAAAGCAGCCTGAGAATAAGGCTGCAGAAAAAAGCAGCAAAGAGACAGTTAAGAAGACAAATAAGACTGTATCCGGTCATTCAGAACAGCAGGTGAGCAAAGATGCACCTGCGAAATCCGATAATAGTGAGAAGGTTCAAAAGAATAACAGGACTGACGGCAAAGATAAGACAGAGAAAAGTAAGCAGGAAACTTTAGGGAAGTCACATATCACACAGGTTTATAATCCACAGAACAGTGCGGCTAACAAGAAGAATATGAAATCTAAAAATAATAGAAATAATCAGAGTAAGGCTCAGAATGAGAATGTTTCTCATACTGCAGCTGCCCGTGGAGCACAGCAGACCGCTGATGGCGACAGAACTGGCAAGAAGCGTAATAATGCTCCTGCCAGTGAAGAGGTAAATGCAGCTAACCAGAATCCGGGCAGGAATAATCAGGTTAAAAATAATCAGAATAGAAATAATGACAACAGGAACAGTGATAACAGAAGCAATGACAATGGCCGGAGCAATAACAGAAGAGATTTTGACAGACAGCAGGATATTCCACAGGAAACAAATCAGGAATCCGGTAAAAAGAAGAAAAATAAAAATAAGAACAATGGTAATCAAAACAATGAAAGTCAGTTAAGAGACAGTATGCAGTTTGGTAAGAAAAATAAAAAGAATGCGCAGAATAATCAGAAGTCTGCAGCACCGGTATCACAACCGAAAGAGGAAGAAATTAAAGAGATTGTTATTCCGGAATCTCTTACCATTAAAGAACTCGCTGATAAGATGAAGATGCAGCCGTCGGCATTGGTGAAGAAGCTTTTCATGCAGGGACAGATTGTAACGATTAATCAGGAGATTGATTTTGATACAGCGCAGGAGATAGCACTGGAATATGATATTATTGCCGAGATGGAAGAAAAGGTTGATATTATAGAAGAACTCTTAAGAGAAGATGAAGAGGATGAAAAGAAATTAGTGAAGCGTCCTCCTGTTGTGTGTGTAATGGGTCATGTTGACCACGGTAAAACTTCACTTCTTGATGCGATACGGCAGACGAATGTCATTGCAAGAGAAGCAGGTGGAATTACGCAGCATATAGGTGCATACACTGTTGAAATCAATGGAGAGCAGATTACTTTCCTTGATACACCGGGACACGAGGCATTTACCGCTATGCGAATGAGAGGCGCCCAATCAACAGATATAGCGATTCTCGTTGTAGCTGCTGATGATGGTGTAATGCCACAGACAGTAGAGGCTATTAATCATGCAAGAGCAGCAGGAATCAGCATTATTGTTGCAGTGAATAAGATTGATAAGCCAAGTGCGAACGTGGACAGAGTGAAGCAGGAACTGGCAGAGTATGACCTTGTTGCAGAAGACTGGGGAGGAGATACCATATTTGTACCTGTATCCGCACATACAAAGGAAGGTATTGATACACTTCTTGAAATGATATTATTAGAGGCAGAGGTATGCGAACTCAAGGCTAATCCGAACAGAAAGGCAAGAGGTCTGGTAATAGAGGCACAGCTTGACAAGGGAAGAGGTCCTGTGGCAACGGTACTTGTGCAAAAGGGAACTTTACGAATCGGCGATGCGATTGCTGCAGGCTCTCATTATGGTAAAGTAAGAGCCATGATTAATGATAAGGGAGAGCGAGTTGCCACAGCAGGTCCGTCAATGCCGGTAGAGATTTTAGGATTGAATGGTGTACCGAATGCCGGTGAAGTGTTTGTATCCACAAAGAATGATAAAGAAGCAAGAAATTTTGCAGAGACCTTTATCAAGGATGGCAGAGAGAAACTGCTTGAGTCTTCCAAAGCAAAAGCAAAGATGTCGCTTGATGATCTGTTTAGTCAGATTCAGGAGGGTGAGCTGAAGGAACTGGATATTATTGTCAAGGCAGATGTACAGGGTTCTGTTGAGGCAGTAAAACAGAGTCTCGTGAAGCTGTCAAATGATGAGGTGGTTGTGAAGGTTATTCATGCCGGTGTAGGTGCCATTAATGAGTCTGACGTCATTCTCGCATCAGCATCTAATGCGATTATCATTGGTTTTAATGTAAGACCGGATAATATGGCAAAGGATATAGCAGAGAGAGAAAAGGTTGATCTGAGATTATACAGAGTTATCTATCAGGCAATTGCAGATGTGGAAGCTGCTATGAAGGGACTTCTTGATCCTATATTTGAGGAGAAGGTTATCGGTCATGCAGAGATCAGACAGCTGTTTAAGGCATCAGGAGTAGGAACAATCGCAGGTTCTTATGTTTTAGATGGAATATTCAGAAGAGGATGCAGTGCAAGGATAACAAGAGACGGCGAACAGATTTTTGATGGTGCGCTTGCTTCTTTGAAAAGATTTAAGGATGATGTGAAGGAAGTAAAGGCTAATTATGAATGTGGTCTTGTGTTTGAGAAGTTTAATGATATTCAGGAAGGCGATATCGTAGAAGCCTATGTTATGGAAGAAGTGCCTAGATAGAATATAAAGAGGAAGTTTGATTATGAGAAAGAATAGTATAAAGAATACACGTATCAATTCGGAGGTTCAAAGAGAACTGAGTAATATCATACGAAGTGAAATAAAGGATCCCAGAATAAATCCGATGACCAGCGTTGTATCGGCAGAAGTAACACCGGATCTTAAGCTTTGCAGGGCATATATCAGTGTTCTTGGTGATGAGGAGTCACAGAAAAGTACGCTGGAAGGACTTAACAGTGCAGAGGGATATATCAGGAAGCAGCTGGCATCCACAATTAATCTCAGAAATACACCGGAGATTAAGTTCATTATTGACCAGTCCATAGAATATGGCGTCAATATGTCGAGACTGATTGATGAGGTTAATGGAACGGTGGGCACATCTGAAACGGAAGATGCAAAAGCTTTAGAAGAAACAGAAGATATGGCAGATGCAGAATAATGAATTAAGCAAAGAAAGGGCATTTACCGTAGCAAATGCTGCGGTATGCTAAGGTGCAGAATATGCAAGAGTATAATATAGAGAATTATATTAAGGGAGCAAAAAGAATTGCTATGGGGGGACATATACGTCCTGATGGCGATTGTGTGGGTTCATGCATTGGACTTTACACATATTTAAAGAATAACTACAGTGAATTGACGATTGATTTATATTTGCAGCCAATCCCGGAGAAACTTCATTTTCTCAGGCATACGGATGAAATAAAAAGTGAGTATGTACAGAGGGAGCCTTATGATTTGTTTATATTGCTTGATTCGAGTGATAAAGACAGATTAGGTGAATTTTTGCCTTATTTTGAGCAGGCTGAGAGAACATTATGCATTGATCATCACAAGAGTAACACTAACTTTGCTGATGATAATATTGTAGTTCCGGATGCGAGCTCATGCTGCGAAGTCCTTTATACAATGTTTAATGAGGAAAAGATTGATTATGATGTGGCATGTGCGTTATATCTTGGAATTGTTCACGATTCCGGTGTATTCAAATATTCCAACACTTCCGCATTGACTATGAGCATTGCCGGCAAGCTGATGGAAAAAGGCATTCCCTTTACTGATATTATTGATAATACATTTTATTCAAAGACATATGTGCAGAATCAAATATTAGGGCGTGCGCTTTTAGAGAGCGTTCTGTTTTACGATGGAAAGTGTATTTTTTCTGTTGTAAAAAAGGAGGAGTTCGAGTTCTATCATATTACTTCTGCTGACCTCGATGGTATTGTCGAGCAGTTAAGAATTACCAAGGGAGTAGAGTGTGCCATCTTTTTATATGAGATAGGTGAGTTGGAATATAAAGTGAGCCTCCGGTCGTGTGAGATTGTAGATGTAAGTGAGATTGCAACGTATTTTGGCGGGGGCGGACATATGCGGGCAGCAGGCTTTAATATGAAGGGAACAGTATATGATGTTATCAATAATATTTCGGAGAGAATAGAACTTCAATTAGGGTAGAAGGGTTTGATATGGTTTGATAATATTCATACAGAATTACTCAAAAAGGACAGGATAATTGATGAAAGATAACAGAGACAATCAGATACATATTGATGGTGTTATCAATATTAACAAAGAAAAAGGGTTTACATCACATGATGTTGTTGCAAAGCTGAGAGGAATCTTGAAGATTAAAAAGATTGGACATACAGGTACACTTGATCCGGATGCACAGGGCGTGCTTCCGGTATGTATCGGCAGCGCAACAAAATTATGTGATTTTATTATGGAAAAAGATAAGGAATACAGAGCAAAGCTTGTACTGGGACTTCAGACCGATACACAGGATACTTCTGGTAAGAGGCTGAACACCTCTGACCATTACAAAGCGCTTAGTGAAGCTCAGATCATTGACACCATACAGAGCTTTGTGGGAGAATATGAGCAATTGCCGCCTATGTATTCTGCTGTAAAAGTCAATGGAAAAAAACTCTATGAGCTCGCAAGAGAAGGGATAGAGGTGGAGAGAAAGAGACGTAAGGTAAAGATATATTCAATTGATATTGAAAGTATCCGGCTTCCGGATATCCGGCTTGTTGTGCGGTGCAGCAGAGGAACTTATATAAGGACTTTATGTGAGGATATAGGAAACAGATTGAACACATATGGCTGTATGGGAGAACTTTTGCGGACAGCATCCGGAAAATTTTGTTTAACGGACAGTATAAAGATTTCGGAAGCAGAGAATCTGTTCAAAACAGATATGCAGAAATTTTTGAAGAGGATAATTCCGGCTGATGAAATATTAAGCGATTTTGGCAGGGTGCAGGTCGGTGAGCCGTATACAAAGCTTCTGCTCAATGGCAATAAACTGACAACAGATATGCTTGACGGAGCAGAAAAGCCTTACGGTGAACTGGTGCGGATTTATGACAGTCAGCATCGCTTTATCGCCGTTTACCGATATATTGAGAGCGAAGGAAGTTTAAAACCTGAAAAGATGTTTGTGTAGTCCTGATGATGGCGGAAGTGATGACCGTATCGCATAAAACCTGGGATATGCAGGAAAATAAACGTGGAGCAGAAAATGAAGATTTTTGACGAAATAACAGATTTTAAAATAAATAATTCAGCGGTGACACTGGGAAAATTTGATGGGCTTCATTTGGGACACCGGGTGCTGATAGAGGATATTCTGGATGGCAGTAAAAAATATGGTTACAAAACAGTCCTGTTTTCTTTTGATACCTCAGCTATCAACGGACAGAGTTCTATTACTACCAAAACAGAGAGAAATCATATATGTATGGAGCTTGGTATTGAACATGTCATATATTATCCCGTGAACAGCGGGACAATGGCTATTGAACCGGAGGAGTTTATCAAAAATGTACTTGTTGACAGATTGGATGTAAAACGGGTAGTCACAGGAGAGGATTTCAGGTTTGGTAAAAAAAGAAGAGGCGACGTCTCAATGCTAAGAAAGTATTCTTCTATTTACGGTTATGAACTGATAGTGGAAAAAAGTGTTAGTATTGATGGAATTAGGGCGGGGAGCACTAGCATTAAAGAATATATTAAAGAGGGAAGAATTAATAAGGCAAATGAAATGTTAGGCTATCCTTATTTTATTATGGGTGAAGTCATAAAGGGAAATCAGATTGGCAGGACAATGGATGCAAGAACAGTCAATATTCATCCTCCTGATAATAAAATGCTTCCACCCTATGGAGTATATAAAACATCTGTGACAGTGGAAGACAAAAAGTATAAGAGCATTACCAATATTGGGCTTTGTCCTACTGTCAGGTCTGGTAGTATGGTAACAGCAGAGACACATATTTTTGATTTTGAAAAGGATATCTATGGAGACAATATCAAAGTGGAATTTGAGAAGTTTATCAGATATGAAAAAAAATTTGACAATATTGAAGAGTTAAAAAGACAGATAGCACTTGACATATCAGAAGCGAATTTATAAAATAAACGTATAGTTTGCGAAAGTGAAAGAAAATACTTGAAAAGGAAGGGAGACTGCTTGAACATTCTTTCATTGGTAAAAAAGCAGTTTAAGAAGGTAATTTTATGAAGATTAAGGTGGCAATTTTAGAACAGGATCAGAACTACCAGAACAGATTACTTGTCGCACTCAGGGAGAAGTTTTCAGATAAGCTTGAGATTTTTCCGTGCAATACAAAGGAAGATATTGCCGGCGAGGTAGAAGCACATCAGATTAAGGTATTTGCGGTGAATCAGATGATAGATGCTGATCTGAAGGTAATTCCGGAGGAATGCGCGACGATTATTCTTACGGAGATGAGAACAGCCGATAAGATTAAGGATTGTGATACTGTATGTAAGTATCAGAAGGTGCATGATATCGGAATGCAGTTGTATAAGATTGGTAAGAATCACGACAGACTTTTGGCGATTAAGAAAGAAAAGGAACGCAGGGAATTAAAGGAGCGGCTTGAGAGAGAACGAAAAGAGGAAGAAGAACGCTTAAGACGTGAGAAAGAGCTGGAAGAAGAACGGAAGAGACTGGAAGCAGAAAGACTCGAACGTGAGAGGAAGGAAGAAGAGGAGCGTCTGGCGGCACAGAGAGCCCGTGAAGAGGAGGAGAGAAAGAGACAGGAGGAAGAGCGCAGGGCAAGAGAAGAGAAAATCAGGGCAAGAAGAGCCAATCCGGCATTATATGTTTTTTTACCGGTTGAGTCAGGTGAAGGCAGTTCGCTGGCAAGTATAGCATGTACGATTAGCAATTTAAGTAAGGATTATAATATATTATACATAGATTTTACGCAGTATAGCAAGATGGGAAGATTCTTCTTACAGAATGCCACCGGTAATGAGTATGCGGAGATACTTACCAAGGCATATCGTGATGAACTGACAGCGGAGGATGTGTTAAAGGGAATTTCCATTGATGTGAGAACCGGAATTGAGTATATCAATAATAACAATTGTATGTATGAGATTGGTATACTGGGGGCAGAAGGTTTTGATAATTTTATGAAAGCCATCGGCAGTACCGAAAAGTACGATATTGTGATCATGAATATGGAGAGTATGCTTTCGCCGATGACGTATGCGGCTCTTAAGAGGGCAAGTAAGTTTACATTTGTCGGAAGCGGATTGGCGGATTCTAATAATCAATTAAAGAAGAAGGTTGATGCCATCAGAAAGTTTGACGAAGCTAATCATACCCATAAGATTAATCATGTCAATATCTTATATAATAAGTTTGACAGAAAATGTACAGAACTTAATTTGGAAAAGGTGAAAGTTGCAGGTGTCATACCGGTTATTAAGGAAAAGACGGACACAAGGATGTTAGATGCAATGGTAAAGCAGCCGGTATTTAAGGAAATCATTGATAAACCTGAGGATTGACAGACACAGAAGGTTTGTAATGACAGAGACAGATTAGTGATAGTCAGGGATAATGCAGCTTAACAGAGTATGATTGGAGGAACAATATGGTTAATTTAATAGAAAGCGCAAACAGCGTACAATATATGCTTCAGGCAAATGACAGAATTGATAATTTGACGCTTGGAATGATGGTGAATAATGATATTGAAGGAATTGCCCCATTAAGACCTATTCAGGCAGGAAATGAGAGATATTTTAAATATGAACTGGATAATAAGGTATCGCTGAATGAATATTTGGGCGAATATGTGAAGAGAGACAGACTGTTGCTGTCGTTTTATCATATTGCGGTTGCCATTAAGGTATCTACGGAATATATGATTAACTGGACATCATTTGTACTGGATATGGAGCATATTTATGTAGAGCAGGAGAGTGGTAAGACATATCTGATATGTGTACCGCTGCTCAGTGTCTTAAATGATGGAAATACATGTAATTTTTTTAAGAATATACTGTTTACGGCCCAGTTTGATGAAGAAGAGAACGGAGACTATGTGGGCAGACTGATTACTTTCTTAAATCCAAAAACATATACTATAGATAAATTTATCTATGAACTGGAGAATATGCTCGAGATAGCACACAGACAGTTTGATGTGTATGATGATGAACCGGAGGAAGAGGAAGAAGAAATAGCAGCCGGTGATATAGAAGAAGCGATTGCTGCTGATGATGAAAAAGTGACTGATATTGGAGAAAATGCCAGTGGAGAATTATCGGATATGGCAGAGAAGGCAGGCGGAGAAGTGTCAGATATCACAGAGAGTGTGAATGAGAAACTGCCTGATATAGCAGAGAATGTCAGCGAAGAAGTGTCAGGTATTACAGAGAGTGTGAGTGAGAAACTGCCTGATATGGCAGAGAATGTCAGCGAAGAAGTGTCAGGTATCACAGAGAATATAAGTGAAAAAGTGTCAGATATCACAGAGAATGTCAGTGGAGAAGCAGCAGGTGCCACAGAGAATGTGGGTGAAATATTGCCGGATAGCGTGGAGAATGCAGCCGAAGCGGTAGCAGATATCACAGGGGCTATCGGTGAGGAGGCTGCAAGTGTTGGAGCAACTGTCAGTGAAAAAGTCACAGATACAGTAGAGAATACCGCATTTTTACTGAGAACCAGAACAAATGAAAAGATAGTGATAACAAAGGATAAGTTCTGTGTGGGAAGTGACAGTCTAAACGTGGATTATTGTGTGACCGGTAATGCAGATGTGGAGGATATTCATGCCTTTATCATCAAAAAGGGAAATGAATATTTTATTTTGGATAATAATACACGTAAGGGAACCTTTATGAATAACGTGGCTTTAATCTATGAGGAGGGTGCAGTATTTCTGCCTCATGGGGCGCATTTAAGGTTCGGTAGTGAAGAATTTGATTTTAAGATGCATGAGTAGGAAACCGGTAACAGTTCATAAGCGGGTGCTCAGTTTATGAAAAATGAAATTGATGAATGAGAAGGTGTGTGAGAATGTTTAATATGTTATTGAGTAATGTTGTCGACACAGCGGTTAATACAGGTGACAGCGGAGGAATGACAAAATTTATCATCATTGGTGTGGTGTGTGTTGTTCTGATTGCCGGAATAGCCGTGTTGGGAATACTTTCCAAAAAGGATAACGACAAGGATGAGTAGTGTATATTTTGCTTGAAAAAACAGGGTGGATGCTGTTATCATCTTTAAGATTGATACTCTAAAAAGGGAGTAGCCGGCACAGAATGAGTGTGTACGATGTCGACATAACCGATATTTTAATATCCGTATCGTAATTAAATGGCGAGACTTTGGTCATATTATGTATTAGGAACTGTATAATTAAACTTTACAGTTTTTGAGTTGAAATGCTTACACATAAGACATTTCGGCTCAAAAACGGATTAAGTTATGGATATATAGTTCCTTAGTATAGCTTATGCTGATACATAATATTTTCAGAGTTTCGCTATTATTATGTTATCACCATCAATTTTGTGAATATCGGTAATGACGGCAGTGAGTGGAAAAATGGTTGACTGTGAACAGTAAAAAATGATAACAGTAGGAATAGGAAGGCCTGACATAATAGGAAGGAGAATTTAGTGAGATGAAAAAAAGAACAGGTTCTGCATTATTTATGGGATACGTTTTATTGGTGGGGGCAGGATTTTTGGCGAATAGAAGGGGGGGCGATTCCACCATTATCAATATGCTGTTACTGATATTGGGTTTTGTGATGCTGATTAAGGGAGCTGATTATTTTGTCGACGGAGCATCAGGTATCGCCGATAAATTTGGTGTCCCACAGATTATTATCGGTTTGACCATCGTGGCATTTGGTACATCGGCACCGGAGGCAGCAATCAGTATCAGTTCAGCGCTGAAAGGAAGTACAGGTCTTGCGATAGGAAATGTTGTGGGAAGTAATATTATGAATATTCTGGTAATATTGGGCTTTACTGCTATTATCAGAGAATTACACGTGGGTAAATCAACTGTATATATTGAGATGCCATTTGTCATATTGATTACTGCTGTGATGGTTGCCATGGGAGCAGTAAATGGGGAGTTGGGCATTGCATCGGGTATTGTATTATGGTGCTTCTTCATTGTGTTTTTTATCTATCTTATTGTGATGGCAAAAAAAGGAATGGAAGCAGCTTCTTCCCAGGAGGGGGGACAGAGTCATGGCGAAGAGCAGACCGGGGAGAAAAAGAATACCGGTATTCTTGTATTTTTGTTTTTTACCATTGTGGGAATGACCGGAATTGTCATAGGAAGTGATGTGACGGTAGACAGTGCCTCCTTCATTGCAGAAAAATTCGGAATGAGTGAGAGATTAATCGGTTTAACCATCGTAGCATTCGGTACTTCACTGCCGGAGCTTGTAACCTCTGTCATTGCTGCTGTCAAGGGAAATGCAGATATTGCCATAGGCAATATTGTGGGAAGTAACATCTTTAATATTCTGTTTGTTTTGGGAACGACAGCACTGATTCAAACTGTAGCCTACGACAAGGCCTTTGTCTTTGACGGAATCATTGCTATTGCAGCGGCAGCTTTGTTGTTTGTCAGTGTGGTAAGAAAAAAAGAGCTGGGAAGAGTGGCAGGAATTATTATGCTTCTTTGTTATGCAGGATATTTTGTTCATCTGATTATGTGATGAAAAGTATTTCCTTTTTTGTGATTTCGGGGTATAATTATAAGAATTATACATATGTATTGAAATAAGGTGACAGTTTCGCTATACTGTTACAAGATGAAAATGGAGGTTTGGCATGAATCCGAATTGCGAATGTGAGATGACCAATACAGAAAAAGAAATTATAGATACCATCAGGCGGATATCGGAGAATTATAAGGAGTCCGATATTTTATGCCTTAAAAAGACAAAGCACCTGCCGAGCAGAAAAGAAATTATTGATATTATTAAGGATTTACGTGGTGTTGTTTTTCCAGGATATTTTGAAGAATATAGTGTGAGTGTGGCTTATGCAGAGTACTATGCAGGCAACAGAATGGTAGATATAAAGCAAAGGCTATACAGGCAGCTGATTGCCGCCATCAGTTATAGTGAGAACTATAATAATGAAGAGATCATGCAAAAGGCTGAAGAAATCAGCCTTAAATTTGTTAAGAAGCTTCCGGATATACAACAGATGCTTTTGTTAGATGTACAGGCGGGCTTTGATGGCGATCCGGCGGCAAAGAGTAAAGAAGAGATTATATGCTCTTATCCGGGATTTTTCGCAATATATGTGTATCGTCTGGCGCATGAACTTTATCTTGAGAATGTACCCTTTATTCCGCGCATTATGACGGAGTATGCACATAGTAAAACCGGAATCGATATCAATCCGGGAGCAACGATAGGAAAGTATTTCTTTATTGACCATGGGACAGGGGTCGTAATCGGTGAAACAACTATCATAGGAGACAATGTAAAACTTTATCAGGGTGTTACATTGGGCGCTTTGTCTACCAGAAGCGGTCAGCTGCTAAGGGATGTCAAGAGGCATCCGACAATAGGAAATCATGTCACCATTTATTCAGGGGCTTCAGTGCTGGGAGGTGAGACTGTGATAGGAGATGGCACGGTAATAGGCGGTAATGCTTTTATTACACAGTCGATTCCTGCCAATGCTAAAGTTATTGTAAAGAATCCTGAATTTAAGATAAAAGAAACAAAAAAGATGAGTCTTGATACAACACCATGGGAGATTTAAAGTTATGAAATCGCTGATGAAATATCTGAAAGGATATGAGAAAGAGTGTATATTAAGTCCTCTGTTTAAGATGCTTGAAGCGACATTTGAACTGTTTGTGCCGTTGGTCATGGCGGCTATTATTGATCAGGGAATAGCAAACGGCGATAAAAGTTACATAATAAAGATGTGTTTTGTTCTGATTACGCTAGGAGTGGTAGGTCTTACATGCTCGCTGACGGCACAGTACTTTGCGGCTAAGGCAGCAGTGGGATTTTCAGCAAAGCTTCGACATGCTTTGTTTCAACATATTGGTACACTGTCATTTTCAGAGATTGACAGACTGGGAACCTCTACACTTATCACGAGAATGACAAGTGATGTCAATCAGCTGCAAAATGGTGTTAACCTTGTACTGAGGCTGTTGCTCAGATCACCTTTTGTGGTGTTGGGGGCAATGATTATGGCTTTTACGATTGATATAAAGTCAGCCTTTGTATTCGTGGTGGTAATACCGGTGCTCTTTCTTGTGGTGTTTGCCATTATGTATATCACTATTCCTATGTATCGAAAAGTACAGCAAAGACTTGATCATATTTTAAAAATAACGAGGGAGAATCTTACAGGTGTAAGGGTGATAAGAGCCTTTAATAATGAGAATAATGAGAAAAAGGAATTTGATGCCGGCAATGAGAGTCTTACAGATATGCAGCTTCATGTGGGAAGGATTTCGGCTGTTATGAATCCACTCAGCTATTGTGTGATCAATGCAGGAGCAGTGGCACTGATTTATTCCGGTGCCCTAAGGGTAGATGCAGGATATATATCCCAGGGGCAGGTCGTTGCATTGGTAAATTATATGTCGCAGATATTGGTGGAAGTGATAAAGCTGGCTAATCTTATTATTACGGTGACAAAGGCATTTGCATCAGCAGGCAGGGTAAGGACAGTCTTTGACACGAAATCATCTGTTACAGAAAGTAAATCACCTTGTTCCGGTGAAGAGAATAGTGAATATGTGGTAGAATTTCGGAATGTTAGCCTGAAATATCATGAAACCGGAGAAGAGGCAATCAGCCATATTGATTTTAGGGTTAAGAGAGGGCAGACGGTAGGAATTATAGGAGGTACCGGCTGTGGGAAATCATCCGTAGTGCATCTGATACCAAGATTTTATGATGCAACAGAGGGAGAAGTCATTGTTAACGGGGTTAATGTAAAGGACTGGGATACAGAAAAGCTTCGTGATGCGGTTGGAATTGTCCTGCAGAAAGCAGTACTTTTTAAGGGGAGTATCAGAGATAACATAAGGTGGGGAAAAAAAGACGCTACTGATGAGGAAATTTACAGAGCACTGGATATTTCCCAGTCGAGGGAATTTGTTGAAAATAAAGAGAATAAGCTTGATGAGATGATTGAGCAGGAGGGAAGAAATCTGTCAGGAGGACAGAGACAGAGATTAACCATAGCGAGAGCAGTGGTTAAGGAACCCCAGATACTCATTCTTGATGATAGTGCTTCAGCACTTGATTTTGCCACGGATGCGAGACTGCGAAGGTCATTAAAGAAAATGGACAAGTCCACTACGGTGTTTATCGTATCCCAAAGAACTTCTTCTATACAACATGCTGACATGATTATCGTTCTGGATGACGGAAAGATTGCCATGATAGGAACACATGAGGAATTACTTGAACGATGTAATGAGTATAGAGAGATACATAATTCGCAAATAAATTGATTAGAAATGAGGATGATTATGAGTCAGAACAGCAGTACTGCTACCTTAAGGACAGTACTTCAATATACAAAAAAATATAATGTTTATATTATTTTATCTCTTGTACTGGCGGCGGTAACGGTGGCATTTACCCTTTATATTCCCATATTGACGGGAGATGCGGTGGATTACATTATTGACAAAGGACTTGTGAATTTTGATGCCATCTTTTCGATTATAAAAAAAATTATTGTGCTTGTATTTATTACGGCAGCAGCACAGTGGCTTATGAATATCTGTAATAACCGGATTACATATGGTGTTGTCAGGGATATCAGACAGAAAGCATTTGAAAAACTTGAGATTCTGCCGCTTAAATACATTGATTCTCATTCGCATGGTCAAATAGTCAGTAAAATCATAGCAGATGCGGACACATTTGCAGATGGACTGCTGATGGGCTTTACACAATTATTTACAGGTGTGCTTACCATATTTGGAACACTCATTTTTATGTTGACAGTGAATGCAAAAATTACACTGGTGGTTGTTATCATTACACCGGTTTCACTGGTTGTTGCCAGTTTCATCGCAAAAAGTACTTACAGTATGTTCAGGCTTCAGTCAGAGACCCGGGGGGAACAGACAGCGTTGATTAATGAAATGATAGGAAATCAAAAGGTGGTGAAAGCCTTTGGACATGAGGCGGAAGCACTTAAGCAGTTTGATGAGATTAATGAGAGATTGAGAAAGTGTTCATTAAAGGCGATATTTTTTTCTTCTACTACCAATCCGTCAACAAGATTTGTGAACAGTCTTGTATATACAGGTGTGGGAATAACAGGTGCATTGATAGCTATTTCCGGAGGTATTAGTGTAGGGCAGCTTTCTTGTTTTTTGAGCTATGCAAACCAGTATACAAAGCCCTTCAATGAGATATCGGGAGTAGTCACTGAACTTCAGAATGCCCTGGCATGTGCAGCCGGATTATTTGAATTGATTGAGGAGAAGCCACAGATTCCTGATCATGAAGATGCGGTCATGCTTGATGCTGCAAAAGGAAATATAGAGCTTAAAGATGTTTATTTTTCATATGTTCCGAAGAAAAAACTGATAGAAAATTTTAATTTAAGGGTAGGAAGCGGTAAAAGAGTGGCAATCGTCGGACCTACCGGCTGTGGAAAATCGACAGTCATTAATCTGCTTATGAGATTTTATGATGTTGACAGCGGAAAAATCAGCGTGGATGGAATAGATATCAGGGAGGTTCTCAGAAGTTCACTTCGAAGCTCCTATGGAATGGTGCTTCAGGAGACCTGGCTTAAGGAAGGAACAATCAGAGAGAATCTGATGATGGGAAAGAAGGATGCAACGGATGAAGAAATCATGGACGCAGCAAAGGCATCTCATGCACACAGCTTTATTATGCGTCTGAAAGACGGATATGACACATATATCACGGAGAATGGCGGAAGTCTTTCACAGGGACAAAAGCAGCTTTTATGTATTGCAAGAGTGATGCTGTGTCTGCCTCCTATGCTGATTCTGGATGAGGCAACATCTTCTATCGATACAAGAACTGAATTAAAGATACAGAGCGCATTTGCAACAATGATGAAGGGACGTACCAGCTTTATTGTCGCACACAGATTATCCACAATCAAAGAAGCGGATATCATTCTGGTGATGAAGGATGGCAATATTGTTGAGCAGGGAAAGCATGAAGAATTACTCAGACTGAATGGATTCTATGCAAATCTTTATAACAGTCAGTTTGAGCCGGTATGAGATATAAAATCTGGTTCGTGTGGTAAGGTTACTGTTTGAAGATAAAAAGGGAGATACGGAAGGAATCGGTAGAAAGATGGACAACCTGATTTATAGCTTGAATTGTACGATGCCAATATTTCTTGTGATGGTTGCAGGATATTTTCTAAGAATTGGCGGCATGCTAAGTGAAGAATTTATTAAGGTGGCAAATAAGCTGAATTTTAATATTACATTGCCCTGTATGTTGTTGCTTAATATGATGGAATGTGATATCAGGCACACCTTTGACGGAAAATATGTGTTGTATTGTGCAGGTTCAACAATCATCTGTATATTGGTGATATGGATCGGCGCAAAAATATTTCTAAAGGATAAAAGCCTTGTGGGAGAGTTTGTACAGGGCTCTTATAGAGGAAGTGCGGCGATTCTGGGCATAGCACTTGTGACGAATATCAGTGGTAACGCAGGGATGTCCTCACTGATGATGTTAGGTTCAGTTCCGCTATATAACATTTTTGCAGTGATTGTATTGACTTTTGAGGAGGCTGGGCATTACAACGGCGATAAACAGGAGAATACACATAAATACCATAATATAAAAAAGGCATTTGTCGGTATTTGCAAAAACCCTATTATCATAAGTATTCTGGGTGGGATGCTGTTATCCTATATGAATTTCCGGTTGCCCGGGATACCTTATAAGACAGTCAGTAGTATTGGCAGCCTCACAACACCGCTTGCATTGTTGGCAATCGGCGCAGGCTTTGAAGGGAAAAAAGCAATCAGGAAAATAAAATCTACGATTATGGCAACGGTGATTAAGCTTGTCATTCAACCGGCAGTATTTCTTCCTGTGGCTGTAGCACTTGACTTTGGAACCGATAAGCTGGTAGCTGCATTGATCATGTTAGGAGCGCCCACAACGGCTACAAGCTATATCATGTCAAAAAATATGGGACATGAAGGAGTATTGTCAGCCAGTATTGTGGTGATGACAACGCTGTTATCGGCGTTTACGATAACGGCATGGGTGTTTGTGCTGAAAACATTGAATCTGATATAACAAAAGCTGCTGTGTTAAGCCGGATTGGCTTGGCACAGCAGCTTTTTGCATGAAGCTTTCAATCAGGAAGCTGTTACAGATTAATATCTGTTCTTTGCAGAATTGTGAAACTCTAAAGCCAGCCAGAACAGTGTCACAAAGAACAAAAAGGAAGCACTGTTACTCATAAAAGCATAGAAAAGCTGCTCGAACACCCGGGCTGAAGTCATAGAGAAGAGTGTTCCGTTAAAAGCTGTTAATCCCTCATTAAACAAGCCTGCTGCAAGATACATAAGACTTGTAGCTGACAGTACAAAATTATCTTTAAGGATAGAAAAAATAAACAGCCCCATTGCAGCAATTGAAATAAGTGAAAGAATAAACTGGCTGAAATAATGATATCTGTGGAATTTATAGGTATCACCTATTTCAATAAGGGCATGGATTCCTGTCAGTAAGGAAGCGATTGCAAAACCAATCAGTGGAAGTGTGTAAAATAATTTACTGATGTTGATATTAACAAGCTTTAAAATCACCAGTGTCAGTAAGCCGGCAATACCTAAGAATTTGAATATTACATCTAAGTATGCCCATGCATCACCTTTGAGGACAATTGTAAATATGAATGCCAAAAATGAACACAAAGCTGCAACAGATGCAATAATAACTGGAACTACATTTTTCATAAAATTAATCTCCTTTTCTTTTATTCATGGTCAGTCAGATTATCAAAATATATGATACGGAGATTCAAAAGCTGAATCAGAGTATTACAATAATTGGTAATCGTGACCGTTTGATAGAGTATAGCATTTTATGATGGAGGTGTAAAGAATAAAATTTTCAAATACAATGTGGACTTCCAATTTAAATCTATTTATGATAGAATGTAACCATAAATCGTTCAGAAATGGAGATTAACAGGAAGGAAACTGATGTAATGAAGGATATACTTATTAAAAACGGAAGATTGATTGACGCAGCGTCAAAAACAGATGGTTACTTTGATATCTTTATCAAGAGTGGGATAGTGGAGGATATTGCCGACCGTGGAACGCTGCGTGTTTCTGAGGATACACACGTCATTGATGCAGAGGGATGCTTTGTTATGCCGGGACTTATTGATTTACATGTACATTTCAGAGATCCGGGATTTACCTACAAGGAGACATTACATACGGGAGCAATGGCGGCAGCGCGCGGTGGTGTCACGACAGTATGCATGATGCCGAATACCAAACCGGCCATTGATAATCCTGATATTGTAAGGGAAATTGTTGACAGGGCAGAGACAGAGGCATGTATTAATGCGCTGCCGGTGGGGGCTGTTACGATTGGTCAGATTGGCAGGGAAGTTACCAATATCAGGGGAATGGCAGAAAATGGAATTTGTGCTATCAGCGAGGATGGAAAGTCAGTGATGGATTCTAATGTATACAGAGAAGCAATGAAGATTGCTAAAGAGTGTGATTTACCTGTTATGGCACATTGTGAGGATATTAATCTTGTGGCAGGAGGCGTGATGAATCTGGATGAGAATTCCCGCAAGATGGGGCTCAAAGGGATCAGTAATGCGGTGGAGGATATCATTGTGGCAAGAGATATACTCCTTGCCAAAGAGACCAGTGTCAGACTTCATCTGTGCCATTGTTCCACAAAGGACAGTGTGAGAATGGTGAAGGAGGCAAAGGAAGATGGGGTTAAAGTCAGTGCGGAAGTATGCCCGCATCATTTTATTCTGACAACAGATGACATTGTCGGGAATGACGGTAACTATAAGATGAACCCGCCTCTTAGGTCAAAGGAGGATGTCAAGGCGTTAAAGGAAGGGTTAAGAGATGGCATTATGGAGGTCATATCTACTGACCATGCACCACATAGTGAGGAAGAAAAGGGAAGAGGATTTGAAAAGTCACCATTTGGAATTGTGGGACTTGAGACTTCGGCAGCGCTTACTTACACAGAACTGGTGTTAACCGGATATCTTACGCCTATGCAGATGGTGGAGAAGATGAGTTACAATCCTGCGAAGATTTTGGGAATTGACAAAGGCAGAATACAAAAAGGATGTGTGGCCGATATTATGATTTTTAATCCTGAGGAGGAATATCGGATTGATGTTTCAGAGTTTGCTTCGATGGGAAGGAATACACCATTTGCAGGCAGACAGGTTAAGGGCAGGGTTCAATATACGATATGTGGCGGACAGATTGTATATCCGTTTTAAAATAGCAGAGATTAAATGGAGGAAATGATAATGATTAACAAACTTGTTTCAAAGATTAAAAAACTAAATGCCCCTGTGGTTGTAGGGCTTGACCCGATGCTTGGTTATGTGCCGGAGCACATACAGAAGAAGGCATTTGAAGAATATGGAGAGACGCTAAAGGGAGCTGCCGAAGCAATCTGGCAGTTTAACAAAGGAATCATAGATGCGACTTACGACCTTATTCCGGCAGTGAAACCGCAGATTGCCATGTATGAACAATTTGGTGTAGAAGGGGTGGAGGCATTTAAAAAGACAGTGGATTATGCCAAATCAAAGGATTTGGTGGTAATTGGCGATATCAAGAGAGGAGATATAGGTTCTACTTCAGCGGCATATGCAGTGGGACACGTGGGAAGTGTAAAGGTGGGAAATACAGAGCTTGTTCCGTTTGATGAGGATTTTGTGACAGTCAATCCTTATCTTGGCAGTGATGGAGTCACCCCTTTTATTGATGTGTGCAGGGAGAACAAAAAAGGTATATTTGTATTGGTGAAGACATCCAATCCGTCCAGCGGAGAATTTCAGGACAGGCTGATTGATGAACGACCATTATATGAACTTGTGGGAGAGCAGGTTGCAAAGTGGGGCGAACTTCATATGGGAGAGGAGTATAGCTATGTAGGTGCAGTAGTTGGTGCTACCTATCCAAAGATGGGTGAGATACTTCGGAAATTGATGCCTAAGACGTATATTCTTGTGCCGGGATATGGGGCACAGGGGGGAAAGGCAAAAGATTTGGCACCATATTTTAATGAGGACGGACTTGGTGCCATTGTCAATTCATCAAGGGGAATTATTGCAGCGTATAAGCAGGAGCAGTATGCACAGTACGGGGAGGAAAATTATGCAGATGCCTCTAGGGCAGCGGTGGAGTTTATGATCAAGGATATTACGGAAAATATCCTGTAATGTCATAGATAAAAGCGGTGTAAAGTTTAATTATGGACTGTTTCTGAGAAACTATCCATTCATAACTTAATCAGCAGTTCCTGGAGAAAATAGAAAGAAAGGGCAGGTTTGGTATCAATGATGTCAGAAAATTTAAACGGGCATGTGACAGATTATGGAACTATTTTAAAGCAAGAAAGTATTGCACAGGGTATCTATAGCATGTGGTTGGAGACGAAGGCCGCAAAGGATGCGGGGGCAGGTCAATTTGTATCTTTGTATTCTTCAAATGGTGCAACACTTTTGCCGCGTCCTATCAGTATCTGTGAGATTAATGATGAAAAAACAGCACTACGACTTGTTTATCGAGTGGTAGGAAAAGGCACAAGAGAATTTTCGGAAATGAACGCGGGAGAAAAAATTAAACTGATCGGTCCCCTTGGAAATGGATATACGTTAAAGAATAAGACGGCAATACTGGCGGCCGGTGGAATAGGAATACCTCCGGTTGTTGAACTGGCCAAGCAGTTAAAGCAGGCTGATAAAGGGAAAATTAATATCGTAGCCGGTTATAGAAATAGTGACATGTTTCTGGTGGAAGAACTGAGACGATACGGGAATGTCTTTATTGCGACAGAGGATGGTTCTGTGGGAACAAAGGGAAATGTATTAGATGCCATCAGGGAGAATCATATAGAAGCGGAGGTAATCTATGCCTGTGGACCATTGCCGATGCTTCGTGCTGTCAAACAGTATGCGGGGAATAATGAGATGGAGGCACAGCTTTCCCTTGAGGAGAGGATGGCATGTGGAATAGGCGCCTGTCTTGGCTGTGTATGTAAGACAACGAAAAAGGATTCCCACACCAATGTGAATAATACAAGAATCTGCACAGATGGCCCTGTCTTTGATGCAAATGAGGTTGAAATATAGGATTTTTACAAATGGAGGAACATAACATTGAATACGAAGATCAATATAGCAGGAGTTGAGTTGAAGAATCCTGTGATGACGGCATCGGGTACATTTGGCTCAGGAATGGAGTACAGTGAATTTGTTGATTTGAATAAATTAGGAGCAGTAGTGACAAAAGGGGTAGCCAATGTACCGTGGGAGGGCAATCCGACACCGAGAATTGCCGAGACACATGGAGGGATGCTCAATGCCATAGGACTTCAAAATCCGGGAATTGATGTATTTGTCAATCGAGACATCCCATTTTTGAAAGAATATGATACCAAGATTATTGTGAATGTATGTGGTCATACCAAAGAAGAGTATCTTGAGGTGGTAGAGCGCCTGTCCGGCGAGCCGGTGGATATGCTCGAGATTAACATTTCATGTCCTAATGTGAAGCAGGGAGGAATTGGTTTTGGACAAAATGCCGATTCTGTGTTTGATATTACCGACGCTGTCAAAAGAGTGGCAGTACAGCCGGTAATTATGAAACTGAGCCCTAATGTCACAGATATTACTGAAATGGCAAAGGCAGCAGAAGCGGCGGGGGCGGATGCAGTTTCACTGATTAATACACTGACAGGAATGAAGATTGACATAGAGAGGCAGACATTTGCATTGGCCAATAAGACAGGCGGACTTTCAGGTCCGGTCATAAAGCCGGTTGCGGTGAGGATGGTCAATCAGGTTGCCAATGCAGTGGCAATACCTATCATTGGAATGGGGGGCATTGCAAATTATGAAGATGCCATTGAATTTATACTGGCAGGTGCCACTGCAGTCTCTGTTGGAACAGCCAATTTTTATCATCCATACACTACATTGGAGATAATTGACGGAATCGAAAAATATATGGCGGCTCATGGCTGTGAGGATATTAATGAATTGATAGGAAAGGTTAACCGGGTGTAGTAGGTTACACGATTAACCTATTGCGTTTATAATATATTTCTAGTACCATTATAGGGAGCACATTGATTAAACAGGAAAGGAAATATATTATGGGTAAAACAGTGGTTATAAAAGAAGATATTCTTAAGGCACTTGGTGATGTGGGCGTATCCACGGGACAGACGATGATGGTACATACATCACTTAGCAGCATTGGCTATGTATGCGGCGGTGCACAGACCGTGATTGAGGCATTGTTAGCAGCTGTGGGGGGTACAGGAACGATAATGATGCCCACGCAGTCATGGAAGAATCTGGATCCGATGGATGGTGTACATTGGGAAATTGAAAAAGAAAACTGGCAGAAGATCAGAGATTACTGGCCTGTTTATGACAAGAAAATCACACCGACCAATACCATGGGAGCAGTTGCGGAAATGTTTCGCTTATGGGAGGGAGCTTTAAGAAGCGACCATCCGGCAAGGTCAGTATGTGCGAAGGGAAGATTTGCAAAGTATCTGACACAGGAGCATGATCTTTCTGATATTTTTGGAGAAGGTTCTCCCATCGGAAAATTATATGAACTGGATGGATATGTTCTTTTAATCGGTGTTGGTTATGATAAAAATACATCCCTGCATCTTGCTGATGTGAGAGCACAATATCCGGGAAAGCATGAATGCACAGAATACAGTGCTGTCATTGAAAATGGTGTCCGTGTGTGGAAGAAATACAGCACTTTATATGTGGATGGGGAAGATTTTGCAGAGATAGGCAGAGCATTCGAAAGTAAAACAGCTGTGAAAAAAGCAGTGCTCGGCGAGACAGAAATAACCTTCATGAAGCAGAGAGAGCTTGTGGATTTTGCCGTCAGGTGGATTGAAAAGAATAGGGGCCGGTAAAAATTTTGATATCAGTTTAGAATGTTTTGGAAGTGTAAATGAAGGAAATCGGTATCCGGTTTCCTTTTATAATATCGTGTTACAGTTTTTCGATACGATATAGTTTTGGAATGAGGAAAGGTGTTATGAACAGGATTATGATAGCCGGTACGAACAGTGGGGCCGGTAAGACAACGGTGACAATAGGTTTTATGAAAGCGTTGCTCAACAGAGGGTATAAGGTATCAGCTTTTAAGTGCGGTCCGGATTATATTGACCCTATGTTTCATTCGAGAATTGTGGGGGCATCAGCGAGAAATCTTGATAGTGTATTTTGTGATGACAATATGATAAAATATCTGATGTCAGAAGGTTCTTGTGACTTTTCTGTTATAGAGGGTGTCATGGGATATTATGATGGTGTGGGAAACACAGGTTCATCCATGGAGATAGCAAGACTTACGAAGACACCGGCTATCATTGTAATAGATTGCAAAGGAATGAGCGACTCCATCGGAGCAGTTATGAAGGGATTTCTTACCTACAAGGATACAGAAGAACCTAATATTGCAGGATTTTTATTCAATAGGCTGCCGGAGAGTCTGGAGGAGCATGTGAGAAAAATGTGTGATGAACTGGACACAATTTACTTTGGTCGACTTCCTTATCAAAAGGAATATAGCATTTCTTCAAGACATCTTGGACTTATGACAGCAGGGGAGATAGAGGATTTGAGAGAAAAAGTAGATGGACTGGCAGGACTTTGTGAAAAATATTTTGAGATGGAGACAATTATCAAGACGGCAGGACTGGCAGGACACCTTGATTATAAGAAACCATCTGTTGATAAAATTCAAGTGAATCAAACTGTGACAGTGGCAGTGGCAGATGACAGGGCATTTTCGTTCATCTATCAGGATAATATGGATTTTCTTGAGCGGGCAGGAGTAGAGATAGTGAGATTTTCGCCGATCAGTGATGCACATGTTCCCTATGGCATAAATGGGTTAATCTTACCGGGAGGATATCCTGAACTGTATGCGAGAGAGTTATCAGAGAATGTGTCAATGATTGAAAGCATAAGAGCGGCTGTGAGGGAGGTTCCCACAATAGCTGAATGTGGAGGGTTTATGTATCTGCATGAATATATCTGTACAGAGATGGGGAGATATCGAATGGCAGGTGTGATAAAAGGAGAAGTAACTAACAAAAATAGGCTTGTCAGATTTGGATATGTAAGAATGGAAAGCAGGAAAGAAGGTCTGTTTGGTCAAAAAGGTTCTGTGATCACAGCGCATGAATTTCACTACTGGGATAGTGATTGTAACGGGAATGACTACAATGTTGAGAAAATCAGCCGTCCGCTTCATTATGAGCATGGACATGCAGGGAAATATTTTTATGGGGGATTTCCGCATGTATACTTCTATGGAAATGTGGAGGCAGGGATGGAATTTGTTAGAAAATGCAGTATGGGAAAAGTATATACGCAAAGAAGTGAAAGTCAGTAGAGGATAATAGGAGCATGAACAGGATAAAGCATATCAGAGCACTGAATGTGAAAGCGATTGCGGAAGCAAAGAACAGATGGAACAGCATCGCAAAGCCGCTACATAGTCTTGGAAAATTTGAAGAGATTATTATAAAGATGGCGGGAATAACAGGCAGTGCAGACGTAAGACTGGATAAAAAATGTGTAGTAGTTATGTGCGCTGATAATGGTGTGGTTAAAGAAGGGATTACACAGTCCGAATCAGATGTAACAAGGCTTGTAGCGGAGGCAATGGTAAATGGGGACGGAAATATCAATAATCTTGGCAAGTCCTTTGGGGCAGATGTAATTGTCGTTGATGCAGGCATGAATCCGGCGAAAAGTGAAGATACCCTCAACGGAGATAAGGTATCAAATAATATGATTTGTATTAAGGTGAAAAATGGTACCAATAATATTGCCGAGGGTCCAGCCATGTCATATTGTGATTGTGAAGCAATCATTTCCGCCTCAATTGATATTGTCAGACATCTAAAAATGCAAGGCTACCATATCATTGCTACCGGTGAAATGGGAATCGGAAATACAACAACCAGCGCAGCCATCGCATCAGTTATACTGGGTAAGAGTGCAGAAGAAGTGACCGGAAGAGGGGCAGGGCTTTCTAATGAGGCATTGTTAAGAAAGATATCTGTGGTAGAGCAGGCGATAAAGGTAAATCATCCTGCTCAAGATAATCCGCTTGATATTCTCAGCAAACTTGGTGGTTACGATATAGCAGGTATGACAGGACTGTTTCTTGGTGGCGCAATCTATCATGTGCCGATTGTCATTGATGGCTTTATTTCTTTAGCAGCGGCAGCAATTGCAAAAATGTTTTCAACACATACGGTAGATTATATGATACAATCACATATATCAAAAGAACCGGCTGCTAAGTGGATGATGGAATATCTTAATCTGGAGCCGGTCATTACGGCAGATATGTGTCTTGGGGAGGGAACCGGTGCTGTTATGATGTTTCCGCTGCTGGCGGGAGCACTTGATATCTATCATTCCGTGCATTCATTTGAAAAACTGGAAATTGAGCAGTATAAAGAAATGAAATAGAAATATTCATATTTATCGTTAATAAAGAATTGAGAAACAGGTGATGAAATGTTCATTCTTGTCATTGGAGGAAGCAAGTCAGGAAAATCGGGTTATGCAGAAAACCTTGTCATGGCATATCCGGAAAGGAAAATATATCTGGCTACAATGGAGCCGTCTGGTGAAGAAGCACATAAAGCCATAGAACGGCATAGACAGATGCGTCAGGGAAAAGGATTTTTGACGATTGAAAAGTATACCTCTGTAGGAGAACTTGTAGAAAATGAGGACATTCATGGAGCAGTCCTTCTGCTTGAGTGCATGGGGAACCTGTGTGCCAATGAGATGTTTACGGATGGCTTTCAAGAAGATGTTACGGATAAGATTGTTCAGGATATAGAAACATTATCACAAAAGACCAAAGCATTCATTGTTGTCTCCAACATAGTCGGCGAGGATGGAGTTGATTATGCAAAGGAGACAAAAACATATATAAAAAATATGGGAATGCTCAACGCAAGGATTGCGATGCTCGCCGATCATGTTGTGGAAATGGTGTATGGGATTCCGGTGGTAATCAAGTAGCAGTCTATGGCTGAACTGTTATGTGATAAAAGAGGAGGTAGCAGCACGTGACAATATTAAAATCATTTGCATCGGCATTTCTGATGTATTCAAGGATTCCCATGCCCGCTGTTGAGTGGAAGGAAGAAAACAGAAGATATGCATTGTGTTTTTTTCCGTGTATTGGTGCCATAATAGGCGGAGTTTTAATAGTATGGTGCTGTTTATGCAGGAGATTTTCAATACCGCCAATGGTTTTCAGTGCAGTTTCAGTATGCATTCCTGTGATTATCACGGGAGGAATCCATATCGATGGCTATATGGATGTGCATGATGCAAAAGCGTGTATGGGAGATAAAGAAAAAAAGCTGCAGGTGATGAAAGACTCAAGGGTGGGAGCCTTTGCAGTCATCCGCCTATGTCTGTATTTTATACTGCAATTTGCCTGTTTTTATGAAATGTATCAATTGAAATATATGTTTGTAGTCGCAGGTACCTTCATTATATCAAGAGCCTTGAGTGGACTGGCGGCAGTGAATTTTAAAAGTGCAGTCGGTAAGGGAAGTCTGACTAATTTTACAAATCCTGCCCATAGAACAATTACAACTGTAGTAGAAATTGTAGATATAGCAGCAATGTCTGTTGTCATGTTAAGTTTATCTTTCTATCTCGGACTGGGGGCAATGGCAGGTGCCGTACTGACTTTTATTTATTACCGATATACTTCCTATAAAGAATTTGGCGGAATTACCGGCGACCTCGCAGGATATTTTCTTCAGATATGTGAACTCGCGCAACTGATGATGATAGTAGCTATGAAAATAGTTATTTAAATAAAAGGTTAGTATGATATCAGGGGCGAAAGGTTTACATTGCAAAACGGTGTGAAAGGATTAGAGCTAATTGAAAAAGCTTTGAAATGGGAGCTGATTATGTCTTATATTTTTATTACGGGCGGTGCCTATCAGGGAAAACTTGCATATGTACAGGAATATTATAACATTTCTGATGATGATATTTTGGATTTTGAGAAATCAGATATTGACAGAGAAAATGATGTCGGGGAAAATGCTAAAAAAAATAAAGAAGATGTAGTTGAAAAATGGCTCACTGATAGTGTGAAGGATAAGAAATGTTTTTACCATTGCCATTTGTTTGTGAAATGGGCTGTAAAAAATGGAGTGGATGTGATCAGCACATGGGAGAAAATCGTTTCCCTATTGTGTGAATCAGAGGATTGCTATGTAATCATGGACGAGATAGGAAACGGGATTATTCCACTTGACAGATTTGAGAGAAATTACAGAGAGCAGGCCGGGATATTTGGATGTTATCTGGCAAGGAGAGCAGACGAGGTTATCAGAGTCATTTGTGGAATAGGCAATAGGATAAAATGAGGACTTAAATGGAAATATTAATGGGTTTTATCATAGATTGTTTTCTGGGAGACCCCTATCAGCTTCCTCATCCGGTCAGATGGATAGGAGATATGATAGGCAAACTTGATCAAAAGCTTTATAGAGACGGTGACAGTGACAAACTTAAGCTTCATAAAGGAATATGGATAGTGATTGCTGTGCTTTTGATATCTGTCATATGTCCGCTTGTTATTCTGTACTTTGCATATTCCTTCAATTTTATTTTTGGGTGTATACTTGAGGCAGTGATGTGTTATTATCTGATGGCACCGAGATGTCTCAGGGACGAGAGTATGAAAGTATATAAAGCCTTGAAACAAGATGATGTGGAGGGGGCGAGAAAAGCGGTATCAATGATCGTAGGCAGAGACACGGAGGTTCTTGACAAAAGTGGGATCATCAGAGCTGCGGTGGAGACTGTTGCCGAGAATACTTCTGATGGCGTAACAGCACCGCTTATGTACATGGCATTGGGAGGAGCGGTTTTCGGCTTTTTTTACAAGGCAGCGAATACGATGGATTCTATGCTTGGCTATAAAAATGAAAAGTATAGCTATTTTGGAAGATGTGCTGCAAGGCTTGATGATATTCTGAATTTTATACCATCGAGAATAACGGCATTTTTCATGATTATTGCAGCCTATCTTTGCGGCTTTAATGGGAAAAACGCTTTTATGATATGGAGACGTGATAGAAGAAATCATGCAAGTCCTAATTCAGCGCAGACAGAAGCAGCATGTGCAGGAGCGCTGGAGGTACAGCTTGCAGGAGATGCTTACTATTTTGGAAAATTATATGAGAAGAAGACCATAGGTGATAATATCAGAGAGATAGAGACAGAGGATATAAAGAGAGCAAACAGATTAATGTATGTGACAACGGTACTTGTTTTAGGAGTCAGTGTGATGTTCAGTGTGATGATAAGAGGTTTGTTATGTTGTTAGTATATCACGCAGCATGTGAAAAAAGAAACTATTGAAAATTAGTATATGCTACTGTAAAATATTAAACAGATGCTATATTTTTGCAGGAAAGTTATCTTTTGTCCGTAAGAACTGATATTGATATATAGAAGGAGAGATAAGATATGGCAAGAACAGTTGCAATAGGGATACAGGATTTTGAGAGTATTATAAAAAATCATTATTTTTATATTGATAAGACAAAGTTAATTAAAGAATGGTGGGAAAGTGGCGACAGCGTCACACTTATAGCACGGCCGCGCCGTTTTGGAAAAACATTGAACATAAGTATGCTTGAGGCTTTCTTTTCTAACAAGTATGCGAACAGGTCAGATTTGTTTACAGATTTGGCTATATGGAAAGACGAGAAATACAGAGAGCTTCAGGGAACTTATCCTGTCATAAGTCTTTCTTTTGCCAATGTAAAGGAAAGAACCTACGAACAGGCGACAAGGAAGATCTATCAGTTGATTACGGATGTTTTTGAACAACACAGTTATTTGACGGAAAGTGGTGTATTAGGGAAAAACAGTTTGGATTTTTTTAACAGAATCAACGTGAATATGAGTGATGTTGATGCGACTCTCGCTATTCATCATTTGTCGGATTATCTCAGCAGATATTATGGCAAAAAAGTAATCATATTGTTGGATGAATATGATACTCCGATGCAGGAAGCATATGTTAATGGGTATTGGAAGGAGTTCACAGCTTTTATAAGAAGTATGTTTAATGCTGCCTTTAAGACAAATCCATACTTAGAGCGTGCCATCATGACAGGCATTACAAGAGTTAGTAAGGAATCAATATTTTCAGACCTTAATAATCTTGAGGTTGTGACAACTACCTCCAATAAGTATGCTACAGCTTTTGGGTTTACGGAGGCAGAAGTTTTTGCTGCAATGGAGGAGCAGGGAATTAATGATAAGAAAGGTGTAAAGTTCTGGTATGACGGCTTTGTTTTTGGCAATGTGACAGATATCTATAATCCATGGTCTATTATCAATTATCTTGACAAGAAGAATTTTACGACCTATTGGGCAAATACCAGTTCCAACAGTCTGGTTGGAAAACTGATTCGGGAAAGCGGGGCAAAGAATAAGAAGCTGTTTGAGCAGCTGTTAGAAGGGGAGTCCATTGATGTTCCGGTAGATGAGCAGATTGTCTATAATCATCTTGATACCAACGAAGGAGCCATATGGAGTCTTATGTTAGCCACCGGATACTTAAAAGTGTTAGCATATCAGACAGGAGAGCAGTATACTGGGAACAGGAAACCAATCTATAAACTGACACTTACAAATGAAGAAGTCAGAACAATGTTTTACCAGATGGTGAGTGACTGGTTTGACAGTGCAGGAGACAGTTATAATGATTTTATCGAAGCACTTCTGCAGGGGGATCTGGATGCCATGAATGAATATATGGAGCGTGTTACTTCACAAATCTTCAGCAGCTTTGATACCGCCGGAAAGTGGGAAGAAGATGGAAATGATACCGATGGGACAGACAATTTAAGAGGTACAGACGGTAACAGTAAGAGGATAAGAAAGAGCGAGCCGGAACGTTTTTATCATGGCTTTGTTCTGGGACTCATGGTGGACATGTCAGAAAAATACATTGTCAGGTCAAACAGAGAAAGTGGGTTTGGAAGATATGATATCATGATTTATCCGAAGGATATTGCTAAGGAAACGATTGTTCAAGAAACAATTGTTCAAAGAACAATTGCGCAAAGTGAGGTCACGAATAGCGCAATCACTGATCGTGATGGAATCATCATAGAGTTCAAGGTCAGAAATAAAAGGAAGGAAGCGAATCTTGAGCAGACAGTCGAGGCGGCGCTTAGGCAGATAGAGGAGAAAAATTATGCAGCTGAGTTAAAGGTTCTTGGATTTAGAGAGGAAAACATAAGAAAGTATGGTTTTGCTTTTGAAGGAAAAAATGTTTTAATAGGAGAATAAGATCAGGAGGAAAAAATGGTAAAAATAAATGGTAAAGAGATAGAGGCAGCAGGTTTGAAAGTGTCGGAATATCTTACAGATGCAGGTTACAATCTGCAGAATATTGCGGTAGAGTTAAATGAAAATATACTTCCCAAAAAGGAATATGAAAACACATTACTGAAAGACGGGGATACAGTAGAAGTGGTCAATTTTGTAGGAGGCGGCTGATATGTTACCATCAAAAGAAGAAATGGAGCATGCCCTCAAAAATCGCCATGGGGGAGAACTTCAGAACAAGTTTGCGAAAGCAACAGTTGCGATATGCGGGCTTGGAGGACTTGGTTCTAATATTGCCATAGCTCTTGCCAGAGCAGGAGTCGGACACCTGATACTGATAGATTATGACAAGGTCGATATCACTAATCTCCACCGTCAGCAATATAAGGCTGATCAGCCAGGAAGATATAAAACAGAGGCGCTGCATGACAATTTAAAAGAAATAGCACCTTACATTACCATTGATATCCACACGTTGAGGGTGACACAGGAAAACTGTAGGGAACTGTTAAATCGTGCAGATATCATTTGTGAAGCCTTTGATCAGGCACAGGAAAAATCAATGCTGGTCAATACTGTGCTTGAAGAAATGCCGGAAAAATATCTTGTATGCGCTTCAGGCATGGCAGGAATGGATAGTGCCAATAGGATTCAGACAAGAAAGATTACGGAGAGGTTTTATCTGTGTGGTGACGGTGTCAGTGATGTAGCGGAAGGTAATGGATTGTTTTCATCAAGGGTTATGCTGTGTGCCGCTCATGAGGCACATATGGTTCTGCGGATCATTGCAGAGGAGTATGAAGTGTGAAAAGTAAACTTTCACACTGTTGATTGGTGGCAGTATGGCAAGCAGTCCGATGCAATACAATTGCATTGGCGGTATGCAGGAGGGATAAGCATGATAATAGCTATTACGATAAAGAAGGAAGGATTAGAATATGAATAATGATAAACTTATTATTGGCGGACATGAATTTGATTCAAGATTTATTCTTGGTTCAGGGAAGTATTCGCTTAATCTGATAGAGGCAGCCGTAAAGGATGCCGGAGCACAGATTATCACACTTGCCGTCCGCCGTGCCAATACAAAGGAAGGGGAAAATATTCTGGATTATATTCCAAAGGATGTAACCTTACTTCCTAATACAAGTGGAGCGAGAGATGCGGGGGAAGCTGTGAGAATTGCGAGACTGGCGCGAGAGTTGGAATGTGGAGATTTTGTAAAGATAGAAATTATGCGTGATTCAAAATATTTGCTGCCTGACAACGAAGAGACGATCAGGGCGACGGAGACGTTGGCAAATGAAGGCTTTGTTGTCATGCCGTACATGTATCCAGATTTAAATGTGGCAAGAGATCTTGTGAATGCAGGGGCAGCGGCAGTAATGCCACTGGCTTCACCAATCGGCTCCAACAAAGGTCTTGCCACGAAGGATTTTATTCAGATTTTGATTGACGAAATAGAGCTGCCAATCATAGTTGATGCGGGAATCGGTAAGCCGTCACAGGCCTGTGAGGCAATGGAGATGGGAGCAGCGGCAATTATGGCGAATACTGCCCTTGCCACAGCAGGAGACCTTCCTCTTATGGCAGCAGCATTTAGGCAGGCCATTGAAGCAGGTCGAAAAGCGTATCTTTCGGGTCTGGGAAGGGTACTGAGCCGTGGAGCGACAGCATCGGATCCGCTGACAGGTTTTTTGCATGATTAAATAGACCTGATGTTGATAATTTCTAACGAAATTTCGAAAATGGCAGGTATATATTACAGCATAAATGTATAGGAACGGAGATAATAGTTTGAAAGTAAACTTTCAAACTACTTATTGTTGGCAGTATCACAAGCATGGCTTGCGATATGCAGGAGGTATAAAAATGGAAAATGATTTTTTTATAGATTCAGCGCATTTATCGGAAGCTGCTCTTAAAAGAAAACATAAGCTTGAGACAGATCCCTCTTCAAGGACTAATCATATGGAATATCTGCCCGATATGGAAAAGATAGACTCTGATGTATGTGAACAGGTCATGACGCACATGAACTCCTATGATTATCATCAATATACGGCAAAAGATGTCAGGACAGCTCTTGAACATGATCAATGCGGAATTGAGAATTTTAAAGCATTGCTTTCTCCGGCTGCAGAACCGTTTTTAGAGCAGATGGCACAGAGGGCAAGAATAGAGACAGGAAAGCATTTTGGTAATAATGTTTATATATTCACACCGCTTTACATCGCGAACTATTGTGAGAATTATTGTGTCTACTGTGGTTTTAATTGCTATAACGATATAAAGCGCATGAGGCTTAAGATGGAGCAGATTGAACAGGAAATGAAGGTAATCGCAGAAAGTGGCATGGAGGAAATTCTGATTCTGACAGGCGAGAGCAGAGGTCAGAGTAGTGTAGAGTATATTGGCGAAGCCTGTAAGCTTGCAAGAAAGTATTTTCGGATGGTTGGAATTGAAATATATCCTGTCAATACTGATGAATACAGGTATCTTCATGAATGTGGAGTGGACTATGTGACAGTATTTCAGGAGACATACGATACCGTAAAATACGAAACCTTGCATCTTGCAGGACATAAGCGAATATGGCCGTATCGTTTTGATGCACAGGAGCGTGCATTGAGGGGAGGAATGCGGGGTGCCGGATTTTCAGCATTACTGGGACTTTCAGATTTTAGAAAGGATGCGCTTGCAAGTGCACTTCATGTCTATTATTTGCAGAGAAAATATCCACATGCAGAGATGTCCCTTTCCTGTCCGAGACTCAGACCGATTATCAATAATGAGAAGATTAATCCTCTGGATGTCCATGAAAAACAATTGTGTCAGATTCTATGTGCCTATCGTATCTTTCTTCCTTTTGTCGGAATAACGGTATCCTCAAGAGAGAGTGCAAGGTTTAGAAATGGAATTGTAAAAATTGCAGCGACAAAGGTATCGGCAGGTGTTTCTACGGGCATCGGTGACCATGAAAGTAAATACAGTGGAAAGGAGACAGACAGTATGCAGGGTGATGAACAATTTGAAATTGATGATGGACGAAGTCTTGATACAATGTATAAAGATATTGTCGGAGAAGGTCTGCAGCCTGTTCTGAATGACTATCTGTATGTATGATAAAAAGATGGATATATCGAAAATCAGAAATTCCATGTCTCAGATTGTGTGTGTCACAAACCGGTTAATCTGTAATGGAGATTTTCTTGACAGAATTGAAGAAATTGCAAGATTAAAACCAAAAGCGATGATTCTAAGAGAAAAAGATTTAAGCGAAGAACAGTATAAAGTTCTTGCAGAAAATGTTTTAGAGATTTGTCATCGGTACGATACTAAATGTATTTTGCACAGCTTTGTCAATGTTTCAAGAGCCCTTCACTGTAAAGCAATCCATCTTCCTACGTCAGGTCTGTTATCACTTTCAGAGGAAGAAAGAAAATATTTTACAACACTGGGAGCTTCCTGTCATTCGATGGAGGAAGCGGTAAAGGCAGAAGAACTGGGTTGTAGTTATATCATTGCAGGTCATATTTTTGACACGGATTGTAAAAGGGGACTGCCGGGCAGAGGACTTGAATTCCTTAAGAATATCTGTAACAGCGTTATCATACCTGTGTATGCGATAGGAGGAATCACAGCGGCTCATCTGCCGGATGTTTTTACGGCAGGTGCCAAGGGAGCTTGCATTATGAGTGGTTTGATGCAATACTGAAAGCACGAGGGCACTTCACAGGTATGGTGCTTTGCAGGTTAATTAGAAATTGATCACTGCTACTTGACAATACATAGTAACAGTGATATTATTTTAATTACTACTTGATAATACAAGGTAGCTAAAGTAAAAACTAAGAATATAATGTGATAAAGGAGATTACGATGCAGGATACACAATTAATGAAAGGAATATTAGAAGGATGTGTTCTTTTAGTTATTGCAAAGGGGGAGACCTATGGATATGAGATTTTATCCGAACTTGCGTCTGACGGATTTGACAATTTATTAGAGGGAACATTATATCCAATGCTTGCAAGACTTGAAAAGAACGGATATATTTCATGCAGAAAAGCAAAGTCGCCCCTTGGACCCCTCAGAAAGTATTATAAGGTAACTGTTGCAGGAAAACGATATTTAAATGAATTTATGGAGAATTATATAAAAATAACAAAGAGTGCGGACAGAGTTCTTTTTAATGGCGAAGACAGGCTTGTTACCAGTTTCTGACGCCATCGATATGAATAAACCGTGGGATGGAAAAATCATATGAATAAAGAGGTCTGTCTAACGCATCAAAAGTGTGGGCTGCCACTAATATTGCCGGTGTTACGGCAGTAATGACAGGAGAGTGATAGAACTCATTATATTCATTTCCGAGCTGAACGATATCACCGGGCTGTACTTCTGATGCTGATACTACATGGGCATATGGGCCCACTGACCGGTTGCCTGTCAAAAATTTATACAGGTAATTGACACTGGTCCATGAGGCGGTCCGGTCATATGAGGAGCGATAGTACCAGCCTGTAACGGCTGTGTAGTTCATGACTTTTGCACCGGCATAAATGCATTGGGATGCAAAATTGGTGCAGTCTCCGCCCACATACTCAAAATCATAATAGGCGGGATTTCTCCCCATGGCCCATTTTCTCGCATATGCTACGGCTAAAGTTCGGTTATATGGAAGTTCTCTCATTTTGATACCTCTTTTTTCCCTGTTCTATTCATATATTATGCAATCATCTGTTTTTATGGTACAATAATTACAGTGTCTGCGCATTGCCTGCCACAAACTTGATATGTGCAAAAAGCAGCGCAGAAATGAGGTAAAAAATGAAAAGGGACTAAAAATATCATTATAAACACAGGTGGTGACAAATTTGAAAAAAATTTTAATAGTGGAAGACGATTTATCAATCTGCAGCGAACTTAAGGAGCTTCTTAAAAATGCAGGATATGAGGTGGAGATTCTTAGGGATTTTAGTAATTCAAAAGAGAATATCTTACATGCCAATGCAGATTTAATACTTCTTGATATTAATATTCCGGGACTGAACGGGGAAATGCTCTTAAGAGAGATACGAAAAGAAGCAGATATACCTGTCATCATGGTTACCAGCCGAACATCCGAGGCAGATGAAGTTCTGTCAATGAGCTATGGGGCAGATGATTACGTAACAAAGCCATACAATCCGACGATTCTGTTACTCAGAATCTCAGCAATACTTAAGAGAACGGAGCCGGCGGAGGGAAGGTTAAGATACAGAGATTTAAATGTATATCCGGCAAAAGGTGTTTTGGCAAACGAAAATGCAGAGCTGTCCCTTACAAAAAATGAGATGATTATTTTTAAACATTTATTAGAAAGACAGAATCGTATTGTGTCAAGAGATGAATTGATGACAGAGTTATGGGACAATAATGAGTTTATCAACGATAATGCCCTCACGGTCAATATCAGCAGACTCAGGGCAAAGCTTGCAGATTTTGGCTATGAGAATGTAATAGAAACAAAAAAGAAACAGGGGTATATTTTACAATGAAATTAAAAAAATATTTAGTGGATAAATTAATTGAAATGATTTTACTGATTGGGTTTATGATAATGACAATGTCGGTATTGCTGGCATTAAAGTTACAGACCGGAATTTTGATATTGTATTTTTTTCTTTGCATTCTGTTTTTTGTGCCGGTGATTTTATCGGACTATCTTAAAAAGCGTTCTTTTTACAGGGAATTGCTCACAAACATAGAAAGACTGGACAAGAAATATCTTGTGCTTGATACCTTGAATGAACCCTCATTTTATGAGGGACAGCTGATCTGTCATGCTATGTATGAGATTAACAAATCAATGTGTGAGAATGTAAAAAAATATGAATTGAACGTCAACAGTTTTAAAGATTATTTGGAAATGTGGGTTCACGAGGTGAAAATTCCTATCGCGAGCCTTTTATTAATGTGCCACAACCATTCGGTGGATGTAAAAAAATATAAAGAACAGTTAAGAAGAATGGATTTCTATACCGACCAGGTCTTATATTATGTGCGCTGTGAACATGCAGAAAATGATTATATCATTAAGGAGGTAGAGCTTGACAGGGTGATAAATGAGTCGGCGCAAAAAAACAGAGAGGATTTCCTTGCCGGTGATGTAGCATTAAAAGTTGAAAATGTTGATATGAAAGTAATGACAGACAAAAAGTGGCTTGAATTTATATTAAATCAGATTATCAATAACAGTATCAAATATAAGGCAAATAACAGGGAGAGTTATATTCATATATATGCTGAAGATTTTAAGGATAAGACAGTTTTGCATATCAGAGACAATGGGATAGGAATTGCGGCGAGTGATTTGCCAAATGTTTTTAAGAAGTCCTTTACAGGAGAAAACGGAAGAAAACATGCAAAATCCACAGGAATGGGATTATATATTGCAAAAATGTTGTGTGACAGATTAGGACATAAAGTGGAGGTTTTATCAGAACAATCAGGCTCCGAAGCAGATGATAATTCAGAGAGCTTCACGGAATTAAGGATTACATTTGTAAAGAATGATTTTTATAAGGTGAGATAACAGTTGTATTTTTACAGTTTTATAATAAATGAGAATGATGAGATGTTTGGAATGTCAACCTTACAAAATTGTAATGTTTCGTAATATAAAAAGTGCGACAATTGTGATGATACCGGCTAAAATAACACATGTAAACAAACAATGTGTTAAGAACGGAGGATTATGATGAGCAGAAAAAAATTAGGAAAAATAATTTTGATAATTGGAATTGTTGTAACAGTAGTCAATATCTTATCTTAAGACAGTATTTCATCTGGAATGAGGTGTTACACAAAAAGAGTGAAAAATCATAAAAGAAAGAGGTTATCATCATGAAGAACATTTTAAAAATTGACCGGATAGAAAAATATTACGGAAATAAATCAAGTCTTACAAAGGCAATCGATAATATTTCATTTGATGTGAATGAAGGTGAATTTGTCTCCATCATGGGTGCATCGGGAAGTGGAAAAACGACACTTTTAAACTGTATCTCTACGATTGATAAAGTTACTTCCGGCAATATTTATGTTGATGGGCAGGATATCACAAAGCTTAGAGGGAATGCATTAAATAAATTCAGAAGGGAAAAGCTGGGATTTATCTTTCAGGATTTTAATCTGTTAGACACACTTACCGCCTATGAAAATATCGCGTTGGCATTATCGATACAGAACTATCCTGTCAAAAAGCTTGATGAGGAAGTGAGAAAGGTCGCAAAAGAGCTTGACATAGAAGATGTATTAAATAAATATCCGTATCAGATGTCAGGAGGACAAAAGCAGAGGGTTGCCTCTGCAAGAGCGGTAATCACAAATCCGACACTTGTCCTTGCTGATGAGCCTACAGGAGCACTTGACTCCAAATCAGCTAAGATGTTGCTTGAAAAATTCCAGTTTTTAAACAGGGAAATTCTTGCCACTATCCTTATGGTTACCCACGATTCGTTTACGGCAAGCTATTCCTCCAGAGTAATCTTTATTAAAGATGGAAAGATTTTTAACGAGATTTTCAGAGGCACAGATTCGAGAAAGGTATTTTTCAATAAAATAATAGACGTTGTTACACTGCTGGGAGGTGATGGCAGCGATGTTATTTAAAATATCTTTCAAAAATATCAAAAAGAGTGTTAAAGATTATGCCATATACTTTTTTACACTGATTGTAGGTGTAGCAATATTTTATGTTTTTAATTCCATCGAAAAACAGACAGTTATGCTTAACATCACAAGCGACCAGAGAGAAATCATTAAAATAATTGTGGATATGTTGTCATATGTAAGTGTATTTGTATCTTTCATTCTCGGATTTTTAATTATCTATGCCAGCAGATTTCTGATAAAGAGAAGAAACAAAGAATTTGGAATTTATTTACTTTTAGGCATGGGAAAAAGGAAGATTTCTACGATTCTGTTTATTGAAACATTACTGATAGGGCTTATCTCTCTGGCAGTCGGTTTAGGGGTAGGAGTATTTGCCTCACAGTTTATGAGTATATTTATTGCCAACACGTTTGAGGCGGATATGTCAAGCTTTGCCTTTGTATTCTCATCGGATGCGTGTATCAAGACTATTATGTACTTTGGAATCATGTATTTAATTGTTATGGTCTTTAATATATTTATTATTGGAAAGTGTAAATTGATTGATTTAATGCAGGCAGGCAGAAAGAGCGAAAGAATAAGGATGAAAAATCCGATTGTATGTATTATCGTATTTATTATTGCTGTCTTTATGCTTTTAAGGGCCTATTATATGGTGACGGATGGCATTGGAAAAATTATCAGAAATCCTGATAATTTGCTTGTTGCCATCATACTTGGTGCTGTTGCCACCTTTTTGATTTTCTGGTCTGTATCGGGATTGCTCTTAAAAATGGCGATGGCTGTCAAAAAAGTTTACTATAACGGGCTTAACAGCTTTATGATCAGGCAGATTAGCAGTAAAGTCAACACAACTGTTTTTTCGATGACCATTATTTGCCTGATGCTCTTTATCACGATTTGTGTGTTGTCTGTTTCCACTTCAATCAAAAAATCATTAGAGGACAGAATTGAAAAATATTGCAAGGCAGATATAGAGATTTCGAGTGGATTTTATGATTATGATGAGACTTTAGACGACTTGAAATTTAATGGGGAAAACAATGTATTTCATTTATATGAACAGGCAGGTTATGATGTGAAATCATATTTTGATGAATATGTTGAATATTACACATATAATGTTTATAGTCTAAGTGATGATAACGAAGAGGATATAGCAGAAGTCATTACTCTTAGTGATTATAACAAAGCTGCCGGATTAATGGGAAATTCACCAATTGAACTGAAAGAAGATGAATATGTTATTCTTGCAACAAATGGGGTACATGTATCCCGATATAATAAATTGCTTTCAAAGAATCATGTATTAGAAATTAATCACTATTCGCTTACACCTAAATATGATAAATGTGTTGACGGAGTTATCGCTTTATCAGACGGACCAGGTGTAGGAATTACGGCTTATATTGTGCCGGACATTATATTAAAAGGTTGTGAACCGACGCGGGATACTGTTATTGCTAACTATGCAGCGAAAACAAAAAAAGAAAAACGTGAAATCGAAGATAAAATACGAGATATGGATGTCGAATATGGCTATATGACAAGTAAAATAGAAGCTTATGATGCAAATGTAGGAATTGGAACCATGTTTATCTTTTTAGGTTCCTATCTTGGGGTGGTATTTTTAATCTCAGGTGCGGCAATCCTTGCACTTAAGGAATTGTCTGAAAGTACGGATAACATTGAAAGATATGCTGTTTTAAGAAAAATAGGAGCCGACGAAGCAATGATTCATCACTCACTTTTTGGACAGATAGGAATATTTTTTGCACTTCCTCTTGTGTTAGCTGTCATACATTCCATAGTTGGAATAAAATTTTCAATGATGGTTGTTTCTATGTTTGTGAGAAAAGAAGAATTAATCTCCGGAATACTGGCAACCTCAGGCATTATCGTGGCGATTTACGGAGGGTATTTTCTTCTTACCTATCTGTGCAGCAAACAGATCATTAAAAGCAGGGTATGACAAGATGCTTTTAAGATGCAGTTGTATGATAAAATTTATTAAAATTAATTGATGATACTGTGCTTTCTGATTGTGAATGGGAGGTCACCTTTGATGATGTGGATATGGTCTATGATGAGATAGAAGGGTTTCGGTTTCCGACAGATGAGGATTATCAGGAGATGAATAGTTTGGAGTAAATTTTCAAACTACTTATTGGCGGCATTATCACAAGCAAACAAATACAATTACATTGCATTGGCAATATGCAGGAGGTATAAAAATGTGAAAAAAGGAGAAGTAAAATCAAATGGGATTGTTGAACAAAAAGAAGAAGCAGGAACAACAGGCTAATATTACTTTATATGTACCCGGAAGCGATATCACGGATTGGAAGAATATCCTTCATGAAATATTTGAACAGAATATTACAAAGTAATCGTGCAGAGAGATGACGAAGATGAAGAGGAAGAAAGCGATATGTCCGGCGATGAATTTGATGAATGGAGATTTACATATTGACAGATTTTGTATTGAAGTGACAAAAAAGCCTATTGTCAATTAATAGAAATTTTAATATAATTATTTAGGAAAATTGTGATGCGATAGGATGTATGGAAGAATATGATAAAAAGTGAAATCAGTATACAAAATTTTGGACCGGTGAAGAATGCAAAGATTGATTTGAATAAAAATTTTCATATCTATATCGGAGCGCAGGCATCGGGTAAAAGTACAATTTGCAGAGTGATATATTTTTGCTTGAAAATTAGAGATTATACATTAGATTTTTTAATGAATGAACAGCAGTTTACCGAGAATCATAAAAATGAATACCTAAATAATTATTTTAATATTTAACCAAACAGTTCATGGGATGCTTTGGGAAAACAAAGCATATGCAGAAATTTACTATTGAATATACATTTAGTAGCAAAAAGA
>CACXFV010000051.1 GCA_902767015.1 uncultured Lachnospiraceae bacterium
AATGCAATTTAATTGCCAATGCAATTTAATTGCCAATGCAATTTAATTGCCAATGCAATTTAATTGCCAATGCAATTTAATTGCATTTGTTTACTTGCAATACTGCCAGTAATAAAAGTGTGAAAGTATACTTTGAAACTTTTGCGTTCTACTCTTTCTATCCGAATGTTTAATCATATATAAACAAAAAGTCATCACTTCTAATGGGAACGAAGGATGACTAAAAACGTCCATGATACGATTCGAACGTACGACCCCTTGCTTAGGAGGCAAGTGCTCTATCCTGCTGAGCTACATGGACAACTCACAGTGCTTATTCTACCACATATATTTTCTATAGTCAAGATGATATCAAAATCTCACATTTCCCTGCAACCATATGTTTCCTTTAAAGCGTCTGCCAACCATGGGCTGTCCCACCAAGTCACACTCATTTATAGCAACATTAATGATAATATCATTACACTCCATTGTTATATTATAAATTTTTTCTCTTGTAATTCTGTTAAGACATTCTTCTATCTCTATAATCTTCCCTATCACGGAATACTTGTCACACTGCAATCCACATGGCATGAAACTGGTGTCAACAATACTCAGTATATCTTCATTTTCAATTCTTTTGGAAATTTTCGTGTATTCGTTCATTTCATCAAGAGTAAGATTTTCCATTGCCTTTTCATCACCATTGTGTGCGTCAATTATCATTTTCCCTCTATTTTCTTTGATTTTTTTATAAGACTCATTATATTCGTCATATTCCTTCGTTGGAAATAATATCTTTCCTGAAAGAGATAAACCTGCTAATCCTACCTCTGCATGAATATCAGAAGGAAAATTATGGTTGACATAATCAAGGGCATTCTGCAAATAGAAAATAGTTGTCACTCCGGTATTTTTATTTTCACAGCCTGCAGAAAAAGAATAATTAAACACATTTTTTTCAATGATGACAGAGTCATAATCAACAAATGATTTTGCCCTTATATAAGGGAAAGTATATTCTACTTCAAAATTATCATTGCCCACGAACTCACCATGGATTGCCATTCCCATGGAACTGTTAAATTGTACAAAAATCTCTATCAGTTTTCCAAAAGTATCCTCTTTATTGTCTTCCTTATATTCCGCCACTGCCTTATTAATTATATTTCTGATTAATGGTTTTAAATAACCTTTTCCAAATCCTACCGCTCTATAATAATTATGCATTTTTTCCTCATTTCTGTGCAATTATCAACTCATAAAATTATCATAATCTATCGCTTTATCTACTGCCTGCTTTTCTTCCTCACCCAATGTAATATAAGACTCACCTTTAATAATCTCTTTTATATAAGTATAACAACCTTCTCTGCTATGCATTGCATTCATAACAAATCCCGTATTTTCCTTATCAAGCAATGCAATTGTAAAACTTAATTTTCCTCCCATCTCATTGAATGCATCATACTTTACTATGCCGATTTTCTGAAATACAGTCAATAGATTTTCTGATATTTCATCTATTTTATCATCCATTTCCTTATCTCTGAGTATCAAATCGTCTATCTGATCAAATCTCCTTAAAATAACATTCTCAAGTGACTTTCCATCTTTTCCACTCATAAATTTTTTATATGACTTTTGCATTTTTTTTAGCTGATTATTTACAATGATAATATATACCAGTAAACCTATACTTATTATTAGCAATCCTATTATAAAATATGCCGGATCAAATTCCTGTAATCCCAATTTCTCTAGTAATTCACTATTCATTTTTTACCTCCTGTATATCGCAAGTCCTGATTGCGATATTGTCTTCAGTGTAACATTTGAAAATTCCTTATCTTAAACTATTTCTTTATCAGATTTTGCCCCATGTAACAAAGATAGTAATCGTATTACTCATTAATTCTTGGTGCTTAAAAACAAATCAAATATTCTCTCTAACTCCGCATCTGAATAATACTCTATTTCTATCTTACCTTTTCCGCTTGGCTTATGATTAACCTTTACTTTTGTACCTACGATATCTTTTATCTTATTCTCAATATCTTTATATACAAATTCATTTTCTATTTTTTTTACTTCTTTCTTTTCTCTTGGGTTTGTTAAATTCTTAACAAGTTTTTCTGTTTCCCTTACAGTTAGTTTTTCATCAATAATTTTCTCTGCAATATGTTCCTGTAATTTAGGGTCGGATATTGCCAGCAATGCCCTTGCATGTCCGCCTGATATAAGATTCTCTGTTACCATCTGTTGCACGGCATCTGACAGTTTGAGAAGTCTCATTGAGTTTGTTACTGCCACTCTGCTCTTCGATACTCTCTCTGCCAATTCATCCTGCTTTAAGTTATATTCATTGATAAGTCTCTTAAATGCCATGGCTTCCTCTATCGGATTCAGGTCTTCTCTCTGGATATTCTCTATCAGAGCAATCTCTACTACTTCCTGCTCAGAATAGTCTTTAATAATAACAGGTATCTCTTTCAGTCCTGCCTGCTTTGCCGCTCTCCATCTTCTCTCCCCTGCTATAATTTCATAATAATCCTCTTTCTTTTGAACTACTAATGGTTGGATTATTCCATGCAATTTTATAGAATCTGCCAGTTCTGACAGAGAATCCTCGTCAAAATTTTTTCTCGGCTGTTCCCGATTAGGTTCTAACAGATTAACTTTTATATTAACTACCCCTCCCTCATTTACTACACTACCTGTATCAGATGCGTTATTAGTTTTATTAATTTCTTCAACTTCTCCTATTGGAATGAGAGAATCAAGACCTTTTCCCAATCCCTTTTTCAAACCTTTTCCTGCCATTTTTTCCTCTCTTTCACTGGTATTCTCATTTTTATACCCATGCATATCCCAGGTTTTACCTGCGATACAAACAAATTGTTTACACCAAATAAATAGCTTGAAGCTTTACTTTCTAACTATTTATTATTTTTGATTATCTGTTCTTATCTTATTAATTAAATTTTTTATATTTTTTATTTGTATTTTATTTATTTTCTTGTACTGTTTTTATTATTTTCTATTTTTTTATTAAATAATTTTCCTTTTTTTCCTTCTTTTGCCGTTTTACCTTTCTTGTCCGTATTTTCTGACTTATTTTTTTCGCTATCTATACTTTCAATATCAAAATCAATACCTTCTGCATTACAAATCACTTCACGCGCTAAAAGCCGATAACTCTCCGCTCCTGCTGATTTGGAATCATACACATTAATTGGAAGACCATGGCTAGGTGCTTCTGCAAGTCTTATATTTCGTGGAATAATTGTTTTATACACATTTTGTTTTAAATTATTCTTTACATTTTCCACTACTTCTAATGATAGGTTTGTCCTTGCATCATACATAGTAAACACAACCCCTTCCATTTCCAGATTAGGATTAAGTCTGCTCTTAACAAGATTAATAGTGTGTATTAATTGTGATAATCCTTCAAGTGCATAGTATTCACACTGTATCGTAACTAAAACTGTATCTGCTGTTGTCATCGCATTAACAGTAAGTATGTTCAATGATGGCGGACAGTCTATAATGATATAGTCATAATTGTCTCTTATCTCATCAATATATTTTTTCAGTAAAAACTCTCTCTTATCAACGCCAATTAAATCTATCTCTGCTCCGGACAAATTGACGTTAGATGGCAGTATATCTAAATTCTCAATCACATTTTTTATAAGGCAGTCTTTTTGCTCACACTCCCCTATAAACATCTCATAAATAGTGTTCTCTAAATTATTTTTTTCAATACCAAACCCGCTTGTGGCATTTCCTTGAGGGTCAACATCTACAAGAAGTACCTTTTTATCTAATTCTGCAAGACATGCTGCAAGATTAATGGAGGTTGTAGTTTTGCCAACTCCACCTTTTTGATTAGTTATCGCAATTACTCTACTCATTTATCTGCTATGCATATTTAAGGTTAAACTATTTACGTTACTATTCACATTATGTAATTATCTCTGGTAATTACTGCATCTTTGAATTGTAAATTATAACCTGTATATTTTGCACTTCTCCTTTATAAATTTTATCTTTTTTTGATTATAGCACGGATTTTTTATTTTATCTATCTATATTATAAAATATAATAAATTTGTAATCATTCCGTTACTATTATAGGTACTTCTACTACAACTTTTGCTTCTTTTTTAACTGGAAATGGTTAATTCTAAATATTTAAAATACATCTGTACATTTAACTTTTATATTTGTTCCATTCATTGTAATAGAATGTTTCACGTGAAACATTTTATTACGAAATTCATTTATTTTTTAATATCTGCTTTTAAGGTTATATTACTACTATTGTTAATAATATTATGATATTTTTTTATTCACATTATATATTTGCTTAACATATTTTATATTTTAACTGATAGCTATAAGACATTTATTTGATTTATTTGATTTATTCGTTAATGTAGCAGTACAATGTATACTCAGTTTTATATCAATTACTATTGAACAAATTTTCATAAATATAGATAAGATTTCAGTTAATCATATCAAATTGACATAACTAATGATAAATTTACTAAATAGATATTATTTTATATTTACAATAAATAGAATTGTATATTTTTAAAAATGCAACATTAAATAGATATTTACAAAAATATTAGCATATTTATTTTAAATTTGTGTTCTTAACTAAATTCCTGTTTATAAGCTAAATCAACTTTGTAACGAAAATTTCCGCAGAAACTAATTTTGTTAATGACACAACTAAACTGTTATTTTATTTATCAATAATATTTTGATATATTTTTTGTTGTTTTATTAAATTGTATACATAACTGTCACTGTTGTACCTAACCCTTTTTCTGATGAAATATTAAATTTGGCTCTTAATTTATCCGCTCTGTATTTCATAAAATATATACCATACAAATTATTTTTAATCAATAAATTAGTTTCTTGAACGTTAAAACCGGTTCCATTATCTGATATTTTAATAGTTACTGTATAGCTTTTCTTATCTTCATCAATAATAAAATTAATCTGATGCATATCTTTATTATTTTTTAAAGAACTGCTGCTATCTGATAGATAATTATTACTATTCAATAAATTATTTTTTTTGCTATCAATATCATAACTACGATTTACATTATTATTCTGTAAATTATGATTAATGCTCTCATTATCACTATGTTCATTATCAATCATATCTTTCTTCATATTATTATCATTACCAATGATGTCACTAAAACTAATATCGTCATTGTGATGAATATTAGTATTATCGTCCGGATTATTTAATAAATGATTACTAAGTACGTTTCTACTGTTCCTGTTAATGATATCATTTGTTTGTTCATCAGTACTGTTAATTATATTAATTTTAACCATATCATTTTCTTCATGCTTAATTTTACAATCATTTTCTTCCATAGTACTTCTATCAGTAAAATTATCATCACGAGAATTTAAAAAATTGCGGGGATAAGTCTTATCACTTATATTGTTACCTACATCACTCTCATTTTGAAAAAATATATTTGTTATATCTGTATTATTATCAGAAACAGAATCATATTCATCAACATCAACATAGATACTAATCACATTGCATTGAGAATGATTATCAGCATTGTCAACTGCTTCTTTTATTATTCTGAAAATATTAATTATATTGTTCTTATTATCACTAATATTCTTTCCATGAAATTTATATTCTACTCTTGCATTGATGTTTTTCTTATATTGATTCACAAAACTCTTAATTTCGTTATTCAAATCAAAATAAAGATTATCTTCAAAATGTTTCACGTGAAACATTTTTGAAATTAATTTTTTCTTAAAATAAGAAATCTCTTCTCCAATTTTCATTAACTGAAGTTTTGCTCGATTAATATCCATATCGACAAAATTTTCACACAATGACAATTTATTTTCTATAATATCTAACTGCCTGATAATTTCACTGCCAATAAAATTATTATCTTTATTAATTTGACATTCCAATATATCCGTAATTTCTTCAAAATAATAATGATTCAATTTATCTTTTTGTTTTTTCAGATCTTCTTTATAAGTATGTTTTTCTTCTATAATCTGGTGATTCAATTCTTCAAGTTCATCATAAGCTAAATCTATTTTTTTCTGTCGACCAATAAACATTTTTTTACTTTCATTTAGATTATTTATTTCTTCTTGAAGACTAATTTTTTTTAGATTTAATTTTTCTATTTCAACCACATTATAATCTTTATCAAAAGCATTAGGCGAAAAAATTTCATATGTTGTATCAATATTCTTTGTACACTCAATAATTTTCTTATCAATAGTTTCTATATCGTAAAGACATTTTCCTATTTTTTTACTGATTTCAACAATACTATTTTCATTATTAATTTTTTCATTTTTTATATAAGAACTTAAATTATCCATATAAATCCTCATTTCTAAACGACTTGCTTCTTAAAGAGTACTATTATTACTTGCAAAATATGCAATATATATACATGGATGTTAGGTTTGAAAGTAAACCTTCAAACTATTGGTATGCAGTATCGAAACAAAGTTTTGCTTTGTTAGTAAAACTTGCGATACTGCAGGGGTATAAGTATGAAAAATGAAAACTGATTTTATAAAGGATTTTTAGATGGTATCCCTGCTTTTCTGGGATATTGCATGCCCAATTTTTTTTCCTTACCAATTATCACAAATTTTCTTTCGTATTTAATATTTTCCGAATCAATCAAATCTACATCGACAATATCTTTTATTCTGCAATTTAGCTTTTTTACAGCACTTTTAGCATTTTCTAATTCTTCTGAAATATCAGAGGATTTATAAGAGATAAAAATACCACCAACCTTAATAAATGGAACACAGTATTCACTCAATGTTGATAAATTAGCGACTGCTCTTGAAACACAGATATCGTATTTTTCCCGATATTGCCTGTCAATTCCATAGTCCTCTGCTCTGCCGTGAATACAACTGATATTTTCAAGTTCTAATCTCTCAATCACTTCATTCAGAAAATTAATTCTTTTATTCAAAGAATCAAGTAATGTCAGATGAATATCCGGATATATAATTTTTAAAGGAATTCCCGGGAAACCAGCACCGGTTCCCACATCAATTACATTAAGACTACTCACATTGTCAAAAGACTTTGTATTCATATAGCTTGTATTTAAAATAAGGACACTATCCACAAAATGTTTAATGACTACATCTTTGTATTCTGTAATAGCAGTAAGATTCATGACCTTATTCTTATCTATAAGCATTTTATAATAGTCATTAAACCGTTCAAGCTGCTTTTCACTTAGCTCAATATTAATTTTTTTAAACTGTTGATATAAATAATTACTACACATATTAATTTGTTACCTTTTTATATTAATTTTATATACTATTTAATATAACTATTCAGCCATAAGTAAAACTCTAAGCTATAAACAAAATATACTGTATAACAACGATTTCCACATAGTGAATTATATCTGCGAATGGCACATAGTAACATGTCAATCATCCTGATTATGTGTACTTACATACTTTTCGTGATTAAACTGTTCAATATATATCAGTAAGACAGATATATCTGCCGGTGTAACACCGGAAATTCTTGAAGCCTGTCCAATGGAGGAAGGCCTTACACTCATCAGCTTCTGACGGGCTTCATTTCTCAAACTTTTTACGTCATTATAATCAATACTCTCATCAATCTTTTTATTTTCCAGCTTCTTATATTGTTCCACCTGCTTTTGCTGTCGTGTAATATATCCCTCATACTTAATATGAATATTCACCTGCTCAACCACATCATCAGGCAGCTTTTGTCTGTCTTTATCAAATTCTTCCAATAACTCATAACTAAGCTCAGGTCTACGTATCAGTTCAGCTAAGGTTGTACCAGTCTTAAGTGGAGTACTGTCATGAGCAACAAGAAAATCCTGAACTTCATTTACGGCACCTATTGTAATGTTGTTAAGCCGCTTAATTTCCTGCTCTATCATTTTTTCTTTTTCACATACTTTGTCATAATCATCTTTGCTTACAAGTCCCACCTGGTAGCCAATCTTACGCATTCTGATATCAGCATTGTCCTGTCGTAACAATAACCTGTACTCAGCTCTTGAAGTCATCATTCTATATGGTTCATGATTTTCCTTAGTAACCAAATCATCAATCAGAACTCCTATGTACGCCTGTGACCTGTCAAGTACCACCTGCTCCCTACCCAAAACATACATAGCGGCATTAATTCCTGCGATAATTCCCTGGGCAGCCGCTTCTTCGTAGCCGGAGCTTCCATTAAATTGTCCTCCACTAAACAATCCCTTAATTGTCTTAAATTCCAGAGTAGACTTTAGCTGCATAGGATTAATGCAATCATATTCTATGGCATAGGCGTTTCTTACAATTTTAACATTTTCAAGTCCTTTCACTGTTCTATACATGGCATATTGAACATCCTCAGGCAAAGAACTCGACATTCCTCCCAGATACATCTCATTTGTATATAATCCCTCCGGTTCTACAAAAACCTGATGCCTGGTTTTATCGGCAAATTTTACTACCTTATCTTCAATAGACGGACAATATCTCGGCCCTGTTCCCTCTATCGCACCGGAAAAAAGTGGCGAGCGGTCAAGGTTTTCTCTGATAATTTTGTGAGTTTCTTCATTTGTATATGTCAGATAGCAAGACACCTGCTCTTTCTGTACATCTTCCGGATTAGTTGAAAAGGAAAAAGGAACTACTGTCTCATCACCAAACTGCTCCTCCATTTTGCTGAAATCTATCGAACGTTTATCAACCCTTGCCGGTGTCCCTGTTTTAAAACGGAACATTTCAATTCCATTTGCTTTTAAGGATTCTGTGAGATGATTTGCTGCCTGAAGTCCATTTGGTCCTGTATAGTTACTGACATCACCATAGATACATTTTGCCCTGAGATAAGTTCCCGTACACAATACCACAGCCTTTGCATGATATATAGCACCCGAAAATGTTTTAACACCTTTTATAATACCCTCTTCTACAATAATTTCAGACACTTCTGCCTGCCTTATGGTGAGATGTTCTGTATTTTCAAGAACATTTCTCATACTTCTTGTATATGCCTGCTTATCAGCCTGTGCACGAAGTGAATGTACCGCAGGTCCTTTAGAGGAATTTAACATTTTAGACTGAATAAATGTTTTGTCAATATTTTTTCCCATTTCGCCGCCCAGCGCATCGATTTCTCTCACAAGATGCCCCTTCGAACTGCCGCCGATATTAGGATTACAAGGCATAAGTGCAATACTGTCCACACTTACCGTAAACATTATTGTATCAAGTCCAAGCCTTGCCCCTGCAAGCGCAGCCTCACATCCTGCATGTCCTGCACCAACTACTACTACATCATATTCCTCACAAATATTTGGCATATCAATTACGACCTTTCTCCATCCTAATATCTTTATTTCCCGATATCTTTATTCCATTGCACCTTAATCATTCTTACAACTTATTACTTTAATAATTTAATTACTCTTATACCTATTACTTTAATATTTAAATTACTCTTGTACTTATCACTTTAATAACCTAATTACACTTACATTTGAATTTCTTTATATCTCATAAACAAATCATTTATTCCTATTTTCCCATACAAAATTTACTAAATATCTCATTGACCAAATCATCTTCCACTGCCTCACCGATAATCTTTCCTAAAACCTCATAAGCATTCATCAGATCAATCGAATAAAAATCCTCCGGCAGCCCACTCATAATACTTTCCTTGACAAGCATAAGACTCTCGCAGGCTTCCTTCAATGCCTCCTTATGTCTTAAATTTGTAACATAAATTTCTTCATCAAACGAGATTCTTCCCTCATAGAACATTTCTCTCACTCTTTTTTCAAACAAATCCATTCCGGTATTGTTTTTTACAGAAATTTCTAACGGCTCTGTATCAATGATATTCTTAATATCTTCTGTATTAACTATACACTCTAAATCAGTTTTATTCAACAAAACAATACATTTTTTATCAGAAATAATTTTGATGATTTCCTTATCATTTTCGTCAATCGGAACAGAGGCATCAACAACATAGATAACTAAATCTGCTTCCTTCGCCATATTGATAGAACGCTCTACTCCTATTTTTTCTACAACATCTTCTGTTTTTCTAATACCTGCCGTATCAATAATATTTAATTGAAGTTCAGAAAGTCTTAATGATTCCTCTAACGTATCTCTGGTGGTTCCGGCAATATCAGTGACAATAGCTCTGTCCTCGCCTAAAAGCATATTCATCAGAGATGATTTTCCCACATTCGGCTTTCCCAAGATAACTGTCTTAATTCCCTCTTTTATCATTCTTCCGTTTTCTGAAGTTTTCAACAATATCTCTATGTCTTTCAATATGTTATCCACATCTATGATAAGTTCTTCACCATAATTCTCCACATTAATATGTTCAGGGTCATCTAAAGCCGCCTCTATATAAGCGATATGGTAAATGATTTTTTCCCGCTGTCTTATTATGATATCCCTCATTTTTCCTTTCAGTTGGGAAACTGACTGCTCTAATGCAATGCTGCTCTTTGCATTGATAATATCTGCCACTGCTTCTGCCTGGGATAAATCAATTCTTCCATTTAAAAATGCCCACTTTGTAAACTCTCCCGGTTCTGCACATCTTGCGCCATTTTTTAATACAATATCGAAAATCTTTCTCACTACAAAAATACCGCCATGACAATCTATCTCGACAACATCTTCGCGTGTATAAGTATGAGGCGCTCTCATGATAATGACAAGCACCTCGTCAACAATATGTCCATCGTCTATGATATTACCATAATGTACTGTATGTGAAGCAACCTTCCTCATATCTTTATTCTTTTCAGGCACAAAAATTTTACTGATGATATTCACGGTATCCTTACCGCTGATTCTTACAATTCCTATTCCCGAACTCGCCATTCCGGTAGAAATTGCCGCTATAGTTTCTTTTTCCAGCATCTTTCACAATCCTTCCCGCTATAATCTGTTTTCTACTTTATTGTAATAAATTCTTTTTTATGTTTAAACCATCACAACAAAGATAGAGCTGTTACATTATTAACAATGTGACAGCTCTATGATTACGTTACTTCTTCAATAATACTATAATGTGTCTGTAAGGTTCTTCCCCTTCGCTCTTAGTTGTAACATATCTATCATTCTGAAGTGCGGAATGGATAATTCTTCTCTCATAAGGATTCATAGGCTCAAGTGAAACAGATTTCTTTGTTCTCTTAACTTTATAAGCAATATTCTTTGCCAATTCCTCTAATGTTTTCTTTCTTCTGTTTCTGTAATCCTCTGTATCAACTTTAACTCTTATATATTCCTTATTATTTTCCTTGTTAACCTTATTGACAACAAGACTTACCAAATACTGCAGGGAGTCAATCGTCTGGCCTCTCTTACCAATCAGAAGTCCCATCTCATCACCGGAAAGGTTGATATCCATTGTCTTATCACTTTCAACATAATTGATATCAATATTCACAACGAGGTTCATTGCCTTAAATACTTTCTCAAGAAATTCTGTCGCTGTCTCAACTACGCCGCCTCTTTTTCTCGCTTTGATTCTTGCCGGTTTTCTTCCTATACCAAGGATTCCGTTACTTCCCTCTTCTATCACTTCATATTCAATATTATCACTGGTTGTTTTTAAATTAATCGCTGCCTCCGTCAATGCCTCATCAACAGTTTTTCCTGTAAATTCTACATAATCCATAAAAATACCTCTTTTCATAAACTAAATTATCTTCGCTGCTACTTTTTATTTTTTTCATTATATTCTTTAACCATATTTGCTTTCGCAGCCATACTTCCTGCCTTATACTTAACAGTATTAGAAGTCTCCGAATCTCCTGACTTCTTATTATTTACCTGTGTCTTACTCTTGATGCTCTTAGTGTTCGTTGCAGCTGTACTTGAAACCTTACTGGTATCTATACCTATTCTGGCCTTTTTCTTATTCATTTTCTCAACATTGCTGTTAATAATATCCTGTACATCTACCTTTTTAAAATAGGCATTAATACAAATCTGGGTAATTACCTGAAAAAATCCCGTAAACGCCCAATAAAGACCAAGACCTGCCGGTACAGTAAATGCGATAAATGCAGACATAAGCGGCATCATCACATTCATTACCTTCATAGAATTTGCCATAGGATTATCAGCCATCTGTTCTTTATTTGCGCTCATGGAAATCTGAATACTAATCCACTGTGCAATAAAGGAAAGCAACGGGATAATAATGGCAATTCCCATTACTGACGCCGGTGACTGGCTAAGATTAATAGGACCGAACTCATTAATCTTCATAACCTTATTCTTGCTTTTTTCTACATTTTCTGAAAAACCGGAATCAATCAATTCCGATATATCTCCCGCCTTGACAGCTTCCGCTAATTTCTCTATCTTATTCTTTTTATCTTCATTATCAATATTGTCGATTAATTCTTTCCATTCACTATCTTTTACTGAAGATAAATCTTTTACCATGCTGTCTACATTTTCATAACTATCCTTAAGATAATTCCACTGCTTCGTAGAATACTTTGCAAGTATATCTACAACCTTTTTCTCAGAAATTTTCTTAAAAGAACCCAGCATTTCATCGACATACTTATAAGAATCTTCTTCTCCATCTTTTAAAACATACTGATCATATGCTTTATTAAGGTACTTATAATAATCATAATCAGCAACAATCTCCTTGCTCACAGGCTCATAGTACTCATAAACCTGAGGCACATAAGCAGGTATTCCGCTGATAATATAATATAAAGAAAAAAGAATAGGCATCTGAATCAACAACTGAAGACAGCTTCCGCTAGGCGATGTTCCATATTTCTGATAGACAGCCTGCGTCTCTTCGTTCATCTTCATCATAGATTCACTGTCACGCATATTCTTATATTTCTTCTGTATCTCCTGCAGCTCAGGATTCATTAATGATGACAATTTAGAAAACTTCTGCTGCTTTATAGTCAATGGTATCATTAAAAGCTTTACAATCAGTGTAAAAACTATAATACACAGACCAATATTCTCAATATTTAATCCTTTACTAAAGAATAAATAAAGCCACTCCATTACTTTTCCAAGTAATCTCGCACACAAGCCGATAATAGGTGTATTGTTCTGTGTTGCAATAATATTCAATAACATTAATAACCTCCAGCCGGCTAAAAATTTGTTACTATTCACAGATAACAAATTTTTAATATAATATATATTCCATGATAACTGTTATATTTATGGAACAGGATCACATCCACCCTTTGAAAATGGATTACACCTCAATATTCTTCTTAAAGCCAAAAACGTACCTTTGAAAGGTCCATATTTTTCTATCGCTTCTATCGCATACTGCGAACATGTCGGTATATACCTGCAATGTGTATTTTTCTTAAGCGGTGACAGGTATATCCGGTAAAACTTTATAAAAAATATAAGTATTCTTTTGATAAAACCGGATAATAAACGAAAAATAAAATCAAATCCTTTCAAAGCTACTCTACATCTGCCAATATTCCATGTAACTTACATAAATGCAGATATGACTTCAATAATTCATGATAATCTGCATTTGATGCCTGCACACGTACAACAACTACTATGTCATAATGATTTTTAATTCTACTCTCATTCAACCGATAGCATTCTCTGATCAATCTTGTTATTCTGTGACGCACTACACTATTGCCAACCTTCTTGCTGACAGATATCCCAATTCTACTCATTTTTTCACTATTCTTTATCACATACATCACAAGATTGCGATTGGCATAAGACTTTCCATTCTTATACACCTTTTGAAAATCACTATTTTTCTTGATAGAATTAAAGTTTTTCATTATCTGTAATCTCCATAATGTAAACAATCGCACAAGCGATTATCTAAAACCGCACGAGCGATTGTTCAAAATTCTGATAAAAATCTTCTTATTTAATAGTAAAATTCAATGATTCATTCATCATTCTCTCATAACAGTGCACCTTCAAATCGGTTGCCATATGATTTCATTACTCTCAAAGAAGAAAGACCACATGAATGCGGTCTATGCTGATAACTTCTTTCTTCCCTTTAATCTTCTGGCTGCTAATACTTTTCTTCCATTTGAAGTACTCATTCTCTTTCTAAAACCATGAACCTTAGCTCTAGAACGCTTCTTTGGCTGAAATGTCATCTTCATGAATCACGCACCTCCTCTGCTATATCAATATAAAATTGGAAAATATCATTAAGATTATATTGTATTGCCCTATTTTAGTCAAGCATTTTTTTCACAACATGCCATAATGTTTTTAAATTTTATCCACTTTACATAACTTTTTTTATAATTTACATAAAGTTATCCACAAAAAGAGGATATCTTGTGGATAACTTTACTTGACTTTTATCCTTTTATTGATTTTTCAATCTTTGTTTTTGTCTGATAATGTTAATTCTTAACTTGTCATTATCAACATAAAAATTATTGTAAACTAATTTTTAACCTCTTAAAAAAATTTATTAACATCTCTGTTCTTTTATTATTTCTATTTTTCACCATCTTCAATCTCCTAATTTTATTGAATTTCTATAAAGTTATCCACATTATCCACAATTTTATCCACATTTATTGTTATTTCAGACTGTTTCATTTTTTACACCTCCTGCATATTGCAACAAAGCAATGCTTTGTTGCGATACTGCCACCGACAAATAGTTTGAAAGTAAAACTTTCAAACTTCACACTTTCTGTGAAGTAGAATACACTGCATGGAAGCTATTTTGCATATGCAACAATAAAGATTCATCTATTTTTAGTTGAAAGGAGGGCATGAGATGCAGTCGGAGGGTACCTGTAAATAGTTATATGGCAATTCATACCCAATAATATTTATAAAATCTATCATTGAAAATTTATCAGTTTTGTTATACAATATAAGTAACTATTCGGACTTTTTTTGTCTGATTTTTGAACTTTAAATATAAACGATCGAGCAGTTGAAAGAAATCATTAAGGAAGGATAATTAACCGCCCCTGTCTTTCACTTGTATGGGCGGTATTTATGTACGGAAAAAATATGTTAGAAGCACTGCAAACTAAATGGAACGATATTTTAGACTATATAAAAACTGAATATGATATTTCTGATGTTTCTTTTGACACATGGCTTTTGCCACTGAAGCTGCATTCCGCATCAGATGGCGTAGTAACAATCATTGTAGAAGAAAGTCCGGCTGTCGGATATGTCACAAAAAGATTTTACAAGTTTTTTAAAGTGACCATCGCTGAATTTATGGGTGAAGAATACGACATAAGATTTATTTCACCTGATGATATCAATAACGATGATGTTGCCGATTCAGATAACAACAATAACAATAGAAATAATTCCTACTCAAACGCAATCATATCAAGTAATACCTTAGATGAGAGAATTGCAGCAGCAAATCTTAACCCTAAGTATACTTTTGATTCTTTTGTAGTTGGAGGAAGTAACAATTTTGCCCATGCATATGCATTAAAAGTGGCAGACGCTCCCGGTGAGATTTACAACCCTTTCTTTTTATATGGAGGTGTTGGTCTTGGGAAGACACACTTAATGCAGTCGATAGCACACTATATTATAGAACATAACAAGGATGCCAAAGTTTTATATGTTACCAGCGAAACCTTTACAAACGAGCTGATTACGGCAATCCGTAATGAAAATCAAAATTCAGTAATTGAATTTAGAAATAAATATAGAAATAATATTGACGTTCTTCTTATCGATGACATCCAGTTCATTATCGGTAAAGACAGAAGCCAGGAAGAATTTTTCCATACTTTTAATACACTTTATGAAGCCAAAAAGCAGATTATCGTGTCTTCGGACAGACCTCCGAAGGAAATGGTAACTCTGGAAGAACGACTTCGTTCCCGATTTGATCAGGGACTTGCCGTTGATATTTCTTTACCGGAATATGAGACAAGAATGGCAATTCTTCAAAAGAAGTCAGAACTTGAGAACTACAATATAGATGATGAGATTCTTCAATATATAGCTACCAATATTGTATCCAATATCCGTGAACTTGAAGGCGCACTTACAAAAGTAATTGCCTACTCAAAGATTTCACCACTTAATATGGATTTGAATCTTGCCAAAGAAGTATTGAAGGATTCCATTACACCAAACTCAAAAACAGAAGTGACAAGTCCTCTGATAATCCAGATTGTTGCAGAACATTATGGTATTTCAGAAGCGGACATTGCCTCGCGAAAAAAGAGTCAGGATATCGCTATTCCGAGACAGATAGCCATGTACTTATGCCGTGTTCTGACAGAAGACTCATTATCCTACATAGGCTCTCTGCTTGGCAAAAAGGATCATACTACAGTAAGCTACGGTCATGATAAGATTGCCGCTGAGATAAAGACAAATGAACAGCTTAAGAATACAATTGAAGTACTTAAGAAGAAAATCATACATGAATAATACAATATAAGGTTGTGGACAAACTGTTTATAACGAGTTAGTTCCCTGTGAATGGAAAATTTATCAACATTATCCACATTTTCCACAATGTTGATAACCTGACACCTATTCACCTGCATTTAACACTGTGATTCAAAGGTTATCCCTATAAGAGATTCCTTTAAATTTAAGGGGTTAAGATGTTTTTTAACAAATCCACAGCCCCTATTATTACTACTACTAAAATAAAATATATATTTATATACAAATTGCACATCCCCTTTCCGGATTTTTTTCCAATGGGGAAATTGTAATACAGAAATGAGGTACAATTCATGAAACTTGTTTTTAAAAAATCTGATTTAGCAAATGCAGTTAACATTGCCATGAGGGCAGTTCCTTCTAAAACTACAATGTCTATTCTTGAATGCATATTAATTGATGCAACTACCAATGAAATTAAATTTTCCGCCAATGATATGGAACTTGGCATAGAAACTGCTGTCAAGGGTGAGATTATCGAAAAGGGAAAGATTGCTGTCGAAGCCAAGATTTTTTCTGAGATTGTAAGAAAGCTCCCGGATAATGAGATTCATATATCAACGGACAGTAATTTACAGATGAATATCACATGTGAAAAATCCAAGTTTAATATACCAGGAAGGTCAGGAGAAGATTTTGCCTATATTCCTATGTTGGAAAAAGATAAGTTTATTTATCTTTCTCAGTTTAATTTAAAGGAGATTATCCGACAGACAATTTTCTCTATCTCTGATAATGACAATAATAAAATTATGACCGGAGAACTGTTTGATATCAAGGATAACATACTGAAGGTAGTGTCTCTTGACGGTCATAGAATTTCTATCAGAAAGCTGGAGCTTAAAGAGCATTTTGAAGACACCAGAGTGATTGTTCCGGGAAAAACTTTAAATGAAATAAGCAAGATTCTTACGGGTGGCAATGATGAGGAGGTAAGAATTTTCTTTACCCCGAATCATATTTTGTTTGAATTTAATGATACCATGGTTGTCTCCAGATTGATAGAAGGAGAATATTACAGGATAGAGCAGATGCTTTCGTCTGACTATGAGACAAAGATTACGGTCAATAAAAAAGAGTTTTTGGATTCCATTGACAGGTCTACGTTGCTTGTAAGAGACAGTGATAAAAAGCCTATCATTATTACGATAGAGGATGGCAATATGGAGCTTCAGATTAAATCAAATATGGGTTCTATGGATGAAAATATTTTTATTGAGAAGACCGGTAAGGATATTATGATTGGATTTAATCCGAAATTTCTTATTGATGCATTGAGAGTTATTGATGATGAAAATGTCACTATTTATCTTCTCAATGCCAAAGCGCCGTGTTTTATAAAAAATGATGATGAATCCTATATTTATCTGATATTGCCGGTTAATTTTAATGCTAACGGCAGATAGTGGCTATGAGGTTCGGAGAAGTTGAAGTTTGAAAGTAAACAAATGAAATATTATTGCATTTGCAATAATATTTCATTGGGAGGTATAAAAGATGTGTACCATTCATTTAAGAGAAGAATATATAAAGCTTGGTCAGGCATTGAAAGCGGCAGGACTTGTCTCTTCTGGTGTGGAGGCTAAAATTGTCATTATCAATGGTGAAGTGAGCGTTAATGGTAATGTTGAGACGCAGAGAGGAAAAAAATTGAAATCCGGAGATATTGTAAGTTATCAGGGAGAAAAAATTGAGATTAAATAATTGCCTTAACGGTGTGCAGGGGTATCATCCATGAAAGTTGAAACACTTGAACTGAGAAACTACAGAAACTACGAAGAGTTAAATATTCAATTTGATTCAGGAAAAAATATTTTATATGGGAATAATGCACAGGGAAAAACAAATATCTTAGAGGCAGTATATATGTGCAGTATGGCTAAGTCTCACAGAGGAACGAAGGATAGGGATATTATCAGATTTAATGAAAATGAAGCTCACCTTAAGTTAGTTGTCAGTAAAAGAGATGTGCCATACAGGATTGATATGCACTTAAAGAAGTCGAAGGCCAAGGGAATCGCTATTAATGGTATACCGATTAAGAAGATTAGTGAGCTTTTTGGTATTATCAATGTTATTTTTTTTTCTCCGGAGGATTTATCTATCATCAAAAATGGTCCTTCAGAGAGAAGGAGATTTGTGGATATGGAGTTGTGCCAGATAGACAGGGTATATCTTCATAATCTTGCGAATTACAACAAGATAGTGAACCAGAGAAATAAGCTTTTAAAAGAGTTAAGTTTTCAATTTGACAAAAGTTTATACGATACTTTAGATGTCTGGGATATGCAATTGGCAGATTATGGTAATAAAATTATAAAAAGAAGGGAACAATTTATAATAGAGATGAATGAGATTATCATTCATATACATAAAAAGCTGACAGGGGGAAAGGAACTAATTCATATCAAATATGAGCCGGATGTAAGAGGTGAAAATATTGAGAGGGAGATTCAGCTTTCAAGAGAGAGGGATATCAGGTATAAGACCACCGGCAGAGGACCTCACAGAGATGATTTGGGTTTTTATTTAGAGGAGATAGATTTAAGAAAATTTGGCAGTCAGGGACAGCAGAGAACAGCAGCTTTATCTCTTAAGTTATCAGAGATTGAACTTGTAAAGAAAATCATTAAAGATAATCCGATTCTGCTTTTAGATGATGTCATGTCAGAGCTTGACAGCAGCAGACAGAATTATCTTATTGAAAGTATCAACGATACACAGACTATTTTGACTTGTACAGGTCTTGATGAGCTGATAGAGAACAGAATTAATGTGAATAGGATATACAAAATTGTAAATGGTACGGCAAATTTGTATGAGATAGGAAAGGAGCAGCAATGAGTGACAATATAAATACAGATAATCAGTATGGTGCAGATCAGATTCAGATATTGGAAGGTCTGGAGGCTGTAAGAAAAAGACCTGGAATGTATATTGGAAGTACATCCTCTAAAGGTCTTCATCATCTTGTATATGAGATTGTAGATAACTCTGTGGATGAAGCGTTGGCGGGATTCTGTTCTGTAATTGATGTTCAGATTAACAGTGATAATTCCATTACTGTTAAGGATAATGGAAGAGGGATACCGGTAGGTATCAATCACAAGTCCGGTAAGCCTGCAGTTGAAGTAGTATTTACCATACTGCATGCCGGAGGAAAGTTTGGCGGTGGAGGATATAAGGTATCCGGAGGTCTGCATGGTGTGGGTGCCTCCGTGGTAAATGCTTTAAGTGAATGGTTAGAAGTAATTGTCTATAGAGAAGGAAAGATTCACAAGCAGCGGTATGAGAGAGGTCATGCGGTGGGAGGTCTTCAAGTAATCGGGGAATGTGAAGAGGAGTATACAGGTACGGAGGTTACATTTTTACCGGATAAGGAGATATTTGAGTGCACTGTCTACGATTATGATGTTCTCAAGACAAGACTCAGGGAAATGGCTTTCCTCACAAAGGGACTTAAGATTATTCTTCGGGATGACAGGGAGGAGAAAAAAGAAAAGACATTCCACTACGAAGGTGGTATCAGAGAGTTTATCGTATATCTGAATAAGGGCAATCAGGCAATTTATGATGATGTAATTTACTGTGAGGGTATGGTTAATAATGTGTCTGTGGAAGTGGCAATGCAGCACAATGACGCTTATAACGACAAGTGCTACGGTTTTGTCAACAATATCAATACGCCGGAGGGCGGAACCCATGTGGAGGGCTTCAAAAGAGCTCTCACAAAGACATTTAATGAATATGCCAGAGCGAATAAGTTATTAAAGGAAAATGAGGAGAATCTTTCGGGAGAAGATATCAGAGAAGGTCTTACGGCTATTATCAGTGTCAAGATTGAAGAACCGCAGTTTGAGGGACAGACAAAGCAGAAGCTGGGAAACACAGAGGCAAGATATGCGGTGGAGTCAGTAGTTTCGGAAAGACTAAAGTATTATCTTGAACAGAATCCTTCTGTCGGCAAGACTATCTGTGAGAAATCCATTATTGCACAGAGAGCCAGAGCCGCTGCCAGAAAAGCAAGAGATCTGGCAAGAAGAAAGACAGCGCTTGAGGGTGCAAGCCTGCCAGGTAAGCTGGCAGATTGTTCTGATAAGAATCCTGAAAATTGTGAGATTTATATTGTTGAGGGAGATTCCGCAGGAGGTTCGGCAAAGACAGCGCGTTCAAGAGCAACACAGGCTATTCTTCCGCTTCGTGGTAAGATATTAAATGTTGAGAAGGCGAGACTTGACAGAATTCTCGGCAATGCTGAGATAAAGGCAATGATTACCGCATTTGGAACAGGAATACATGAAGACTTTGATATTTCAAAATTGAGGTATCACAAAATTATTATTATGACAGATGCCGATGTGGATGGCGCCCATATTGCCACATTGTTACTTACGTTTTTCTATCGGTTTATGCCTGAACTGATAAGGCAGGGATATGTATATCTGGCGCAACCTCCACTATATAAGTTAGAGAAGAATAAAAAGGTGTGGTATGCCTACAGTGACGAAGAACTGAACAGTATCCTCTCAGAGGTTGGACGCGACCAGAATAATAAGATTCAGCGTTACAAAGGTCTTGGTGAGATGGATGCAGAGCAGCTATGGGAGACAACAATGGATCCGGAGAAGAGGATTTTATTAAAGGTGATGATTGATGAGGATACACAGTCGGAGATAGATCTGACATTTACCACGCTGATGGGGGATCAGGTGGAGCCTAGAAGGGAATTTATAGAAGCAAATGCGAGGTTTGTATCAAATCTTGATATATAAATGTTTGGAAGTGTAAAAAGTCGTATTGCAGGTATGACTTGTGATATGCAGGGTGTAAAAATAATTGAAATGGTAATACAATCATTTACAAGAAAGGTAGTAGCGGAGAATGGATGAAAAGGAATTTGACAAAATTCATGAAGTCGACTTAAAGAAAACTATGGAAAAATCTTATATAGATTATGCCATGAGTGTTATTGCTGCAAGAGCGCTTCCTGATGTCAGAGATGGTTTAAAGCCTGTTCAGCGTAGAGTTTTATATTCTATGATAGAGTTGAATAACGGTCCGGACAAACCACATCGTAAATGTGCCCGTATTGTCGGTGATACAATGGGTAAATATCACCCGCATGGAGACAGCTCTATCTATGGTGCGCTGGTTAATCTTGCACAGGAATGGTCTACCAGATATCCGTTAGTAGACGGACACGGCAATTTTGGTTCTGTTGATGGTGATGGTGCGGCTGCCATGCGTTATACCGAGGCAAGGCTCAGTAAGATTTCCATGGAGATGCTTGCTGATATCAATAAAGATACGGTGGATTTTATACCTAACTTTGATGAGACGGAAAAAGAGCCAACGGTACTTCCATCGAGAATACCGAACCTGTTAATCAATGGTACCAGTGGTATTGCGGTAGGTATGGCAACTAATATTCCTCCTCACAATTTAAAAGAGGTGGTAAATGGTGTCGTTAAATTAATTGATAACAGAATTAACGAAGACAGAGATACTGAAATAGAGGAATTACTTGACATCATCAAAGGTCCTGATTTTCCTACGGGTGCTACAATACTGGGAAAGAAGGGAATAGAAGAGGCATATAGAACAGGCCGTGGTAAAATTAAGGTGCGGGCGGTAACCAATATAGAGCCTATGGAAAATGGAAAGAACAGAATTGTGGTTACAGAGCTTCCTTATATGGTGAACAAGGCAAAGCTTATAGAAAAAATTGCTGACCTTGTGAAAGAGAAGAAAATTGACGGAATCACTGATTTGAGAGATGAGTCTGATAAGGCAGGTATGAGAATTGCCATTGAATTAAGACGTGATGTCAATCCTAATATTATCCTGAATCATTTGTACAAACATACACAACTTCAGGATACGTTTGGTGTGATTATGTTAGCGCTTGTTAACAATGAGCCTAAGGTTCTAAACATTTATCAGATGCTTCATTATTATCTGAAGCATCAGGAGGATGTTGTCACAAGAAGGACAAAGTATGATTTAAATAAGGCAGAGGAAAGAGCGCATATTTTAAAGGGCTTATTAATCGCTCTTGATAATATTGATGAGGTCATTAGAATTATCAGAAGTTCAAGAACAACTCAGATGGCAAAGGAAGGGCTGATGGACAGATTCGGTCTTACGGATGCGCAGGCACAGGCAATCGTTGATATGCGTCTGAGAGCTCTCACAGGTTTGGAGAGAGAGAAGCTTGAAAATGAATTGAAGGAATTGGAGATTAAAATAGAAGAATTGAAGGCAATTCTTGCCGATGAGAAGAAGCTGTTAGGAGTTGTAAAGGAAGAAATACTGATAGTAGCGGAAAAGTATGGTGATGACAGAAGAACTGCGATAGGTTATGATGACGATATCTCTGATGAAGATCTGATACCAAATGAAAATACCATTATTGCCAGAACAAATCTCGGTTATATTAAGAGAATGACGGTGGATAATTTCAAGAGTCAGAACAGAGGCGGTAAAGGTATCAAGGGTATGCAGACCATTGATGATGATTATATTGTGGATTTGTTGATGACAAATACCCATAATTATGTGATGTTTTTTACCAATACCGGAAGAGTGTACAGGTTAAAGGCCTATGAGATACCTGAGGCGGGCAGAACGGCAAGAGGTACGGCATTGATTAACCTGATTCAGCTTCAGCCGGGAGAAAAGATTTCTGCCGTGATTGCCATAAAAGATTATAATGAAAATAAGTTTTTATTTATGGGAACGAAAGACGGAATGGTGAAAAAAACGCATATCAGAGAATTTACCAACATGAGGAAGACTGGTCTTTTTGCCATTAATCTCAAGGATGGTGACGAATTGATTGAGGTGAAGACTTCCAATAATGAGAAGGAGATATTCCTCGTTACCAAATACGGAATGTGTATCAGATTCCATGAAAAAGATGTGAGAAATACAGGAAGAACTTCTATGGGTGTCATCGGAATGGATTTAGAGCATGGCGATGAGGTTGTAGGAATGCAGTTCAGTAATCAGGGAGAGGCACTTTTGATTGTGACTGAAAATGGAATGGGAAAGAGAACGGATATATCGGAATTTAAGCTTCAAAGACGTGGTGGTAAAGGACTTAAGTGTTACAAGATTAGTGAAAAGACAGGAAATGTCATCGGTGTGAAGGCAGTGAATGGTGATCATGAGGTTATGCTTATCACAAATGAAGGAATTATTATTCAATTCCCTGTCGATACAGTATCTAGAATCGGCAGAAATACTTCCGGTGTGAAACTGATGAATATTGACAAGGAAGATAGTAATGTAAAGATTGCAAAAATCGCCAAGGTAAGAGAAAATCCTAAAGATTCAGAGGATGCTACTGTGAAGCTGATTGAAAAAGAAGATAATCACACGGAAGAAGAATCATAAGAAAAAAGGTTCTTTAGAAGAAAAACAGCTATGTGCTCGTGCCCATAGCTGTTTTGTGATATGATTATATCAATCCTTTTGTTGTAGCAGTAAAAAATGCAACGATATTTATCGGATAGTAAAATGAAAGAAAAAGAGAGAAGATTAACATGAGAGAGATAGAAGTAAAGATTATAACAGATAATATTAAGGAAATGTGTATTGAAGCGAATCATTTTTTATCAGATGATATGAAGCAATGCCTTGAAAATGCGGTAAAAAATGAAAAGAGTGTGCTTGGTAAAAAGGTCTTAAATTCCCTTGAGGAAAACCTAAAGATTGCCGGAGAGGATATGATACCAATCTGTCAGGATACCGGAATGGCAATCATTTTTATCAAAGTAGGACAGGAGGTTCATTTTACAGGGGGAGGTCTGGAAGAAGCTATTAATGAAGGAGTGCGTCGGGGTTATGTAGATGGATATTTAAGAAAATCAGTTGTAAAAGATCCTCTTATCAGGGAAAATACAAAAGACAATACACCTGCGATTATTCATTATGAAATTGTGGAAGGTGATAAAGTAACGATTACCATGGCACCAAAAGGATTCGGAAGTGAAAATATGAGCAGAGTATTTATGTTAAAGCCGGCTGATGGCATAGAGGGTGTAAAAAATGCCGTGCTGACCGCAGTTAAGGATGCAGGTCCTAATGCCTGTCCGCCTATGGTGGTGGGAGTTGGAATAGGTGGAGATTTTGAGAAATGCGCCATTCTTGCTAAAAAGGCACTTACAAGAAATGTCAATGTCCATTCACAGATACTTTATGTCAAAGATTTAGAGATAGAATTACTTAATAGGATTAATCAGTTGTCAATCGGACCGGGAGGACTGGGAGGAACCAATACAGCATTTGCCGTTAATATTGAGACCTATCCTACCCATATTGCAGGATTACCGGTAGGTGTCAATATATGCTGTCATGTGAACAGACATGTAACGAGAGAATTGTAAACAATTCGTTTGTATTGCAATCATAGCTTGCAATATGCATGGGTATAGAAATGAAAAAAAGAATGAGGATATTAAAATGAATGAAAATAAATCAGAAAAAATAATAATCAATGCACCATTCACAGAAGGTGAAATAAGTAATCTGAAAGCGGGAGATTATGTATATATTACAGGAACCATTTATACAGCACGAGATGCAGCTCATAAAAGAATGTATGAGGCACTTGAAAAAGGAGAAAAACTTCCGATAACGTTAGAAAATAATGTCATCTATTATATGGGACCATCCCCTGCAAGGGAGGGCAGACCAATCGGTTCCGCAGGACCTACGACAGCCAGCAGAATGGATAAATATACACCAAGGATGCTGGATTTAGGGCTTAAGGGAATGATTGGAAAAGGAAAGAGGAGTGAGGAGGTCAGAAGTGCCATCATAAGAAAAAAAGCAGTATACTTCGCAGCGGTGGGAGGTGCAGGTGCACTTCTATCAAAATGTATCAGAAAAAGTGAAGTGATTGCCTATGATGATTTGGGGACAGAGGCAATCAGAAAATTGGAAGTCGCAGATTTTCCGGCAATTGTAGTAATTGATTCAAAGGGAAATAATTTGTATGAAATGGTGTTGGAGAAAGGGTAATACTTAAGATATATTAAATAGAAACAAAGAGACGGTGTTGTTGATTTTTCAATATCGGTGATGTTTGTAGGAAACAGACAGATATGAAATAGTCAGGTATGAAATAGTACCGGACTATTTTTTTATGTATCAAGAAAAGATGGATATAAAAGATAATATATTAAACAAAATCAATAGCGAAATTGAATAAAACAACCTTATTTTAATAATATTTTTATACACAAATATTTATGGAGAAAGTGAAAATACGGTGATGGAGATTTGTACCTTGTTACATTATGATAAAAATAAATCAGAATTAGTAGCAGGTGACCAATTAATAATCCAAGCAGAAAAAATAGGAGAAAATCTGAATAAAACTTACTGGTATGGTACAGATCAAGATAGTGATAAAATTAATGACAGACCATTATCAAAAGAAGAAGGAAAAAAAATAGAAAATGAATGGTTTGGTGCGATAGTTTGGCCAAAAGAAATGACGTCCATGGTTGAATATCAACCTTGGAATTAGTGAAAAGTATAAATGTTTGTATAAATGATAACAAAAGTTCCGCAAACCTCTACCAGAGCGGTTTGCGGAACTTTTTATGTCAAAGGGTTGTTCAAACAAAGATACGAGAGGATAATATCTGTCATTTGGTGCCTGATGTAGTTAAAAG
>CACXFV010000052.1 GCA_902767015.1 uncultured Lachnospiraceae bacterium
AACAAAAAAGCAACTCAAAAAATAGCGTATGCAAAGTGTACCATAAAAATGAGTATACTGCACTACGCCTTTTTTTGAATCGCTTACTTATCTTCCTACCAATCTTAATTTTTCTTCACTATCTTTCACAAATATTTTTAATCGTGCTAATTGATACCTTCTGACTCCTCTTTGAAATGAGCTCTTGTATATCTGAAATAAAATGACAAAGGCTTGTTTTTCATTTGAACATATCTTATCATATACCAAAAGACATCCCAACAAAAGAATGAAGTAAATTAAGAGTGAAAGATTTTTAGAATCTTTTACTCAGCAAGTTTGTATCTCCGCCTCTATTAAAATTAGGGTATCAAAATCCCTCAAAAGAAACATCTGTAATTCGTTGTTTCTTTCAAGGGAATGCTTCACTAAATTTATATATATTTTCACAATGCAGACAACTGAAAGTATATTCTCCATTTTGTCAATCAACTCATAAAATTCTTCAAGTTCATCCTCACTTTCTCCATAGTAGATTCCTTTATTAATATATTCAATCATTCTTGCTTTAAAATCTGACTTCTCCATTACTTCTTCCTCTACCTGTGATATTGTGATTTATCATACTATTGTCCTGCAGAACTACCACAGTCCCTCCTCCTAGAACATCCACCGTGATATTGGCAAACGCCATTGTAGTTTTATTGTCATTATAATTTAACATCAAAACACCGACCATTATATTCACCTCAACCTTTTTCCCAATTAATCAACTGAACATACTCTTCCTTTCCGCTTCTTTAATTACTGTGAATAATAACCCTTTTATACAATGCTAATAAAATGATGAAAAACACCGCCCCCGCAGTGTCTATCCCTACATCAAAGACACTTGGTCCCCTTCCTGCCACAAAGCTCTGATGATATTCATCCAGCGCTGCATATATGCAACAAAAACCTAGGGTAAGCACATATAGTCTATGGTTTATCTCTCTTCCACAGGCAGATAAAAAATGCAACATAAGAAGTCCCAAGATTCCATACTCGGTAAAATGTGCCGCCTTTCTTATCACTGTATGGAATGTATCAAATTTTATGATTGCCCTAATAAACGGCAGTTTATATAAAAATGACACCAGACCATAACTCAGGCCGGCAGATTCGTCGCCCGTTTTGGCTGACATTCCGTATATGAAGTACATCCAGAACAGAAGCAGCAGCAGAGAGCTTATGATGCGTATCCTAGCTTTCATCTTTCCAAACCTCATCTCCAAAAATAATATACTACTATAGCGTTTCAATGACTTTTTTATTAAATTGCACACTAAATAATATTGACATATTTCACTATATATAATGCACCGAATATAATTTATTTAGTATATAGGAGGTGCTCTATGACAATATCAAAGTCATACAATAAGAAAACCGTCCTTTGACAAAACTGTCAGCATCATAAGACTGTTGCTCAGTGTTATAAGGGCTGTTGTTACTTGTTGTATGCACTTTTCAATGTACAGACAGCAATCAGGAATACTGCCTGATAATCCCCGCCGGCATCCACCGCTCTGTCCATTACAGTGCAACGGATGCCACAAAATATAGTAATTAGAATACGGCACAGAACATATCCTTTACAAACGCTCTTTCTGTTTTAGAGCAGTATTTACCGTAATATCCTTTCATAAAATAGGCTATGAATTTTATTACAGCGCTAATTCCATGAACTTGATAGAGTCGTAATCTATCTTTATGAAACGCCTTGGCTACATAAAACTGTTGTACAAAGGCTTCATCAGTCATCGAAAGGAGCTTCTCAATATCATCGTATTTTTTTGCCGTTGTACCAGTACTCTTTACAATCTTATTTCTTGCCTGCTTCCTATTTCTGAATTTTGTGTACTTCCCGCTTCCTACAGCATTGTTGAAATGCTGCCTATACGCTACCAATGGTGAATCCACAAATGAAACTTGATTCTTCATTGATGCACACCATCCATAGAATTCATCATGAAGCATGGTTTTGGGAATACTTGGGAGCGTATCAGCCCATTTCTTTTTTATCGCCATACACATGCCAGTAAATATATTCCTTCTAATCATTTCATATTTGATTGTATTCGTTTCCTCTGGCGTGTAATGGAGCGTTTCCCAAAGGGTCCTACCTATCTTTTTTAGATTATCGTCTACAATATCAGCATTAGAAAAGACAAGCACTGTTTCTGGTTTTTCTTTGAATCTTTCAAGCAACTTCTCAATTTTCTTTTCATACCACACATCATCTTGATCAGAAAAAAAGATAATATCGGCTTCACAAGCTTTCAATGCTTTCTGAAAGTTGCTCACAACATCGAGCCTTTCAGAACTTTTAAGAATCATATACTCTATATTGCCATTTGCCAGTACTTGTTCCGCAATGATGAGCGTGTCATCTGTCGAGCCGCCATCAGACAAAACAATAATATCTGGTCTCCTCGTCTGATTTATAATGCTTTCTAATTGTTCTTCAATATATTTTTCTCCATTATAAGTTGCCATTACAACTCCGACAGTTTCATTCATTTGCACACCTTCATCAACTCAGATGATTTTCAAACAAGTAATTAATCGATTGTTTAAACCAACCTTGTTTCTTCCGATTCCCAATTCTACCTGTAACTTGATTCTCATTATGTAAGACACATGTATCTATATTTAAATAGCATTTTTTATTGTTTTCCTTAATTATCTCCGCCACAAGCAGTTCTTCTCCATACATAAAGATGCCTGGATTTTCCTCAATAATTTTATTAACGCATTCATCCTTTAGAAGGAAGCAACTCCCATGTGTCGCGTAAATAAAACTGCTCTTGATGTCTGCATTCGCTTCTTCCTTGTGTTTTAGAGCATAAAGTTTAAAATACAGTCGGAAAAGCGGATACGAAGAATAAACTGTTTTCCATAGACTGGACTTCCTTTTTGATGGTCGCTGTGACAGAAAAGGATTCTGATGAGCACCATTTGCCTTTAATACAATGTCAGATCCAATACACCAAATATCATTATCATCTGCAGCTGACTGTAAAAGTTTCTCAAAATAATCATTATCCGTAAATTCAATATCCGTGTTGCTAATCATAACCCACGCATAATTGCTCTCAGACTTTTTTACCCCATATAAGCATCCGTGAAGATACCCCAAATTTTTCCCTGGATTAAAAGCTAATGCGGTGGGCAACACACTTAGCAATTTTACTTGAAATCTTTCAAAATTTATACATGCGTTGCAAGTGACTAATAGTTGAATTTTATCTATTAAACTCTGATTAGACAGATGCTTTGCGAATTCCAGCACTTCATCTTCGTTGTTATAGCAAGTAACCGCAACTGCGATATCTCTGATATCATCCATTTTTCTTCACAAACCTTTTCTTTTTATAAATCCCAAAGACCATGTTCCTACCTGTGTTAAACATAGCCTGAATAAAGCTTTCTCCCTCAGCCTCTCTATAAAGCTTATAATGCCAACCAATCATTGTTTTTATGCTGTTTGTACTTATAGAGCCAATCCGCCCTCTTCTGTACAAGGCCAGTTCCTCATTCAAAAGATAGCAGTTGGCCTTCCTACTTGCCTTAAGCCACATGGCATAGTCATTGTTTTTCTTAATATCCGCTATCTGAATTAGCCCGATGCTCTCTGCATCATACATAACTGTCAAACAACCCGGCCAACAATAGTTGAAAAAACCTGTTTTAGTTATTTTTCTGGGACCTGTGACTGTAATGCCGTTCCTATTACCATTAATATCAATCTCGGCATAATTTGTATACGAAAAGTGGTAACCGTTACTCTCCATAAACCGGATCTGCTTCTGCAACTTTTCCGCCATCCACAAATCATCGGAATCAAGAAATGCAATCCACTTCCCTTTAGCTTCTCGGATGGCACGATTACGACTTATAGCTGCACCACTGTTTTTTTCATTCTTAATATACCTGATACGCTTATCTGTTAAATATTGACTGACAACTTCACCTGTATTGTCTGTAGAACAGTCATCTACAATTATTAGTTCCCAGTTAGCATAAGTTTGTTCAAGAACACATTGAATTGAACGCTCAATGTAATTCCCCATATTATATGATGGCATTATTATTGATACGAGGTCATTCATTAATATTCTCCTTCAAAAGCTCCGGCATATTTCCTCCATTTTGAGTATGCCGGATATTTTACTTCCAAGTCCGGAATCAGGCTTAATTATGTTTCTAAAGGGATAAAGTACCTTTATAAGAATCCCAAATCCCTTTCTATATCGAATATTCAATCGGCAGTATGCCTTTCTAAAATCAAAATATTTTTCTAGGTAATCTTGAAATGCAGTCTCATGTCGTATTGTTCTTGACCCATCATTGATGTAGAATTTTCCATTAAAACGGTTATTATAGTATTCAAGAATCCCGGCTACCATAGCTGCATTAATGCCCATTCTCTCTGTTTCCGGCATGACTCTTAGTACAGAAAACTCAACATAAGAGCCAAGGTCTCGCAGCATTGCATATCCTGCAAGTCTACCAGTTTCAATCTCAAACCCACCGAATATATCTGCATCATCCCACTCTTCAACCTGTTTTAAAAAAGTCTCCTCATTGATATGTGGACGATATTTCTCCGGCCACGAAGAATATGCAGCGAGTGTCACTTGATATAAATCATTTTCATAATCATGTAGTGCAATTTTCTTAACATGAAAATTTTTATTGCCTTTGTTTATTTCATATCTTCTTTTACTTTTTAAGGCTGCAATATCATATGGCGTATCTTTAATGCAATACCACCACTGCGTTTCATACCCACAATCCCAATCGGACTGCCATCGTGCTAACAGTGGAGTCCCTCCCTCGATGTTAGTCCATACTAATCCAGATTCTATTGGCATTAAATTTGGTTCTTCATGTGGGGCAGTAGTCGGTATTGCCGCATGGTTGTAATATTTCCATCCCTCTATACTCATTATCGTTCCTCATGTTCCTTTAGCAGATTATTCGCATGTGCCTGCAAAGCATCATACTTTGTTTTCGATACTTTCCCAGTTTTCAGCAAAGCATCGCCAAAGTCGTCCGTTACATCAAGTTCTTCTGAACTTTCGCCTTTGATAAACACATTCTTAACGGTTCTTAGTAATATCTTTAAATCACCCAAAAATGAAATCTTCTCTATGTACTTAAGATCCCACTCAAGCTTCTCTTCCCAAGTGACGGCATTCCGACCATTAACTTGTGCCAGACCGCTCAATCCCGGCTTTGCCGTATGACGCATCCGCTGTCGTTCATCCATGAACACCATATCTCTCACAAGTTGTGGACGAGGACCTATTACGGACATATCACCCTTTAGGATGTTAAATGCCTCAGGAAGTTCATCCAGACTGGTGGCTCTGAGCATCTTGCCAAACTTTGGTAGTCTGGCTTCGTCTGGCAGAAGATTTCCCCCTTCATCTTTCTCATCCGTCATTGTCCTGAACTTGTACATATCAAAAATCCGCTCTTTTCCATTCTTTACAAACCCTGGTCTCGGCTGTTCAAACAACACCGGAGATCCCATCTTAATACGAACTACGATGGCAATAATTGCATACAGCCAGCAGAAAACCACGATAGCGAGCAAAGAGCAGATAATATCTAACAGCCGTTTTATATACCTTTCATAGAACCCACGTTTTCTTTCCAGTCTCATCCAAACTCCTTAATTCCTTGATGTTACTCAAAACATCTCCTTATAATATCAATCACCATATCCTGCTCTTCCTTTGTCATCTTAATATCACTCGGAAGGCACAGACCTCTGGCAAAGATATCCATTCCTACATCTTCTGCCTTGCCTGATATGTATGCGTTCGTCATTGCTCTTCCCTTACCCGATGTTGTCACAAATCCATTGTTACGATAAATAGGCTGCATATGCATCGGCTTCCATATCGGTCTGCCCTCTATATTATATTTCGCCATTGTCTCCAGTATCTCCGTCGGACATGTCTTACCATGCTCCGGTACATAAAGTGCTTCTCTGTCACTTCTCACCTGCCTGCACATAGCCTCCTGATGGATGAGCATACATGACAGCCAGAAATTTGGCTCCACCGCTTTCTCGTCGTAGGGATTCATGCTTACCGGCAAATCCTCTAATCCTTTACGGTATCTGTCATATATTTCCTTCTTTTTGGCAATATGCTCCCCAAGATGTGCAAATTGTCCTCTCGCAATTCCTGCAATAATATTGCTGATACGATAATTGAAGCCCAACTCTTCGTGCTGGTACCATGGTGCTGCCTCTCTGGCCTGTGTTGACCATTTACGCACCTTATTGGCATCCTCTTCGGAATCTGTGAGGAACATTCCGCCGGCGCTTCCTGTGATAATCTTATTTCCATTAAAAGAAATTGCATTATAATCACCAAATGTTCCCGCCTTCTGCCACTTGCCGTCTATATTATATTTTGCACCGAGACTCTCTGCCGCATCCTCTATCAGCAGTGCACCATGTTCTCTGCAAATTTTCCGAAGCTTCTCAAGCTTGCCCGGTGTTCCATATAAGTCAGCCACAATGACAAGCCGGGTATCCGGATATATTTCAAATGCTTTTTTAAGAGCTTCTGTGCTCATATTCCAGTCTTCATCATCTGTATCAATAAAAACAGGACATCCGCCTTCGTATAAAACAGGATTCACTGTCGCATCAAAAGTCATATCCGTACAGAATACTTTTTGCCCTGTCAGTGCCCCTTCCGGTCTTGCCACCGGATTGATTTTTTCGCCTGCCAGCTTCATACACATATGAAGCGCCGCTGTTCCCGAAGATAAGCCTACCGCATATCCACATCCGATATACTCTGCTGAAATTCTCTCTAATTCATTGACGTTATCGCCGGCAGTGGTAATCCAGTTTTTTTCAAATGCCTCTTTTATGTATCGCATTTCCTCCTCGTGCATAGTAGGAGAGGCTAACAATACTTTCTTCTTCAATGGCTGTATATCTTCATTGCCAATAAACATTTTACACCTCCTGCATATCATAAGCCTTACTTACAATCCAAGCAAATTATTTACCATTCGTTTACACCAAATAAATAGCTTAAAATTTGACTTTCAAACATCCTCTACTCCTTGTATTGATAAGTTTTTACAATCTTCTTGACATAGTACCGTACATCATCTCCGTCTGTCTCACACACTTCCCGCAACGTATGAAGAGAGCGCTTAAATTCATCCTCATTAAATTGAATCGGTCTTCCTATATGAATCAGCTTATTCTCTGTATCCTGAAGTCCCTCCTCGTTCATTAAAAGCTCCTCATACAACTTTTCTCCAGGTCTTAGTCCCGTAAATTTTATCTCAATATCGTCCTCCGAATAACCGGACAATCGAATCAGGTTCTTAGCAAGGTCTAAAATTTTTACCGGTTCTCCCATATCCAGAACGAATATTTCCCCTCCTTTGGCATATGCACCTGCCTGAAGCACAAGTGATACCGCCTCAGAAACCGTCATAAAATATCGAATAACATTCGGATCGGTCACTGTCACCGGTCCCCCCGCTCTTATCTGCTTTTTAAAAAGCGGAATAACACTTCCATTACTGCCCAGCACATTGCCAAATCTCACCGCAACAAAATTAGTATCCGGATACTCATGATTCAAAGTCTGTATAATCATCTCGCATATTCGCTTTGACGCCCCCATAATATTGGTAGGGTTGACCGCCTTATCCGTAGAAATAAGCACAAATCTCGACACGCCACAGGCTGCCGCCGCCATCGCCGTCTTATACGTTCCAAATACATTATTTTTGATGGCTTCGTTGGGGCTATTCTCCATCAATGGGACATGTTTATGTGCTGCCGCATGATACACAATATCCGGTCTGTATTCCTCAAAAATCTGATTCATCCTGTGTGAGTTTCTCACAGAAGCTATTAGCACCACGAGCCGCAGTTCAGGATAGGCGCTTCTCAATTCCTGCTCTATATCATAGGCATTGTTCTCATATATATCCACAACAATCAGCTTCTCCGGCTCATGCATGGCAATCTGCCTGCAAAGCTCACTTCCGATGGAGCCACCGCCACCGGTAACCAGCACTGTCCTACCACTGACATAACCCATGATACTTTCCAGACTGACCTTAATCTGTTCTCTTCCCAGCAAATCCTCAATCTCGACATTCCTGATATCGCTTACACTGACACTTCCATCCACCAGCTGATATATGCCGGGAATCCTTTTTAACTCACACTCCGTCTGCTTGCATATATCTAAAATGTCCCTGATGACCTTATTGCCTGCTGAAGGAATCGCAATGATAATCAACTCAATTCCATATTTTTCTACATTTTTAATAATGGTCTCCCGATTTCCGACAATCTTAATCCCAGAGACATATTTTCCCTTCTTTTTTTCATCATCATCAATGATGCACCTGACATGATAACTTGCATAATCAGAAGTCCGGATTTCCTTAATCAACATTGCGGCTGCCTGACCGCCTCCTATGATCATTGTGTTCCTGCCACTTTGTCCTAATGATGTGTCATACTTGATAAATCTTAAAAATCTATATCCAAATCTTATGACAACAATTCCCGCGAACAGTACAATAACAAATATAAAGGGATGGCTTCTCGGCACACGGAAATGAAAAAAAAGCATCTCCACTATTTCCAGACAAAAGCAGGCAGCACATGATAGAATCACATTTACCATCTCTGCTACCCCTGCAAATCTCCAGATACTCGAATATAACTTAAATAAAAAGAAAATCCCCAGTATGATCAATGTATTAACGGGTGCATATACAATAATGGAATGCAAAAAAACAGGATTAATATCATTGTAACGGAAGTCGTATCTGATATATAAACCCAGAAAAGAGGATATCTGTATAACAATCATATCCAATATAATTAATACGAACACTCTCAATTTATATGCATTACTGTGTATCAGCCGCTTATTTTTCGTCAATTCATTCATTTTCTATTTTCCAATCGTTATCGTCTGTCATATTATAACGCTTTCATTATAACATATTTTCCTCACTTATACACACAAGTATTTATAAAAATATTCTAGTTTCAGCTAAAGCTAAAACTCTATTGCTGCTACACTTATTACCACTGATAATCGAGTAGGAGGGGGAGTTCCCCTCCTACTCGATGCCAACGCTGTAGTCCATCTCAGGGCAAAGCCCTTCGATGTCCTACAGTCGCCAAATAACCATCATTTCATGCAAGCATTCTTGAATGCTTTGCATGAATGATGGTTACTTGGCTCGTTGTCATACAAATAAAAAGACTGATACTGCAAACCGAATTAAAGCATCAGCCTCTTGTTTCACTGTTAATATTCAATTTCTTTTAAATATCTGGCTAAAGCGTCCTGCCATGTAGGAAGTGGTGTAAATCCGTTCTCAATCAGCTTACTTTTAGAAAGTCTGCTGTTATATGGTCTTGCTGCCTTAGAGAGACCGTATTCTTCCGTTGATACCGGAATCACCTTGGTGTCATACCCTGCCTGACGATAAATCTCACATGTAAAATCATACCATGAAATATAGCCGCCTTCATTTGTGACATGGTAATAGCCGTATTTTTCCGTCTCAATCATATCCACTAAAAGTCTTGCCAAGTCATACGTATAGGTCGGCGTACCAATCTGGTCATTTACCACCCTGACGGTATCATGTGTTTTTCCCACATTTAACATTGTCTTAATGAAGTTTTTACCATTCTTTCCAAACACCCATGCAATTCTGACAATAAAATATCGTTCGAGAAGTTCTGCCACAGCCAGCTCTCCCTCCAGCTTCGTCTGACCATATACATTCATCGGCTTGTAATCTTTACAGTCAGGCTCCCATGCAGCCGTACCCTGTCCGTCAAACACATAATCTGTACTGATATATACCATCTTACAGCCAAGCTTCTTACAGACATTGGCAATATTTCTTGTTCCACCTGCATTAACCGCACGCACCTTGTCTATCTTATCATCATCCTCAGCCATATCCACGGCAGTCCATGCTGCACAGTGAATTACCACATCGGGCTTGACCTTTTCAATGCATTCTTCTACTATCTTTTCATCTGTGATATCCATCTGTACATATGGCATTTCTGAAACTTTTGAAGCCTCCACCATACCACTATACTGTGGCGCAACATCACTTCCGACAGCCTCATAATTTCTCTTTGCCAGCTCATTCATTACATCGTAGCCTAACTGACCGGCCACTCCTGTTACCAATACTTTCATCTTAATCTCCATTCCGGCTCCTCTCGTAAATCTACGCTTTATCATGATTCTTACTTTACTATGATAACTACCATAGCGTGATTCCTACTTTAGCATGATGATTACCTTATCTCGTCCACAGCTATGGTAGTATCACAAGTTTTCACAAATTCAATAAATTCATCATAATCTCTGATATAATCTGCCTCATTATATAATTCGGATGCCAGCACCATCAGCACCGCATCAGGCGAAAAATCATACATCTCTCTCCACATCGTATTGGATACATACAAGCCTTCATAGGGTTTCTCTAACGGAACCACCTTTTGTTCTCTTCCATTATCCAGCTTCACCTTACAACTTCCATGAATACAAATTAATATCTGTTGTAATGATTTATGGGCATGATGACCTCTGACCACTCCCTCACCGGTATCATACATATAATAAACACGCTTAATGGTGAAGGGGATATCCTTAAATTCCTCCAACGCTACCAACTGACCACGCTCGTCTCCATGAGGCTGGAAAACATACTTTATCACCTGCATTATTTTTTACCTCCTTGATGTCTTAAGCAAAATCGTATTACCATTTTATCATACCGGATTTTAATCCTGCACTTCATTTTGTACCATACTCTGGAGATAAACACATCAGGATACTTCCCGTATACCTTTAATCTTCCCATTAACCCGGTGTTTCCCACAAACTCATCCATATATGCCAATACTCTTCTATCCCATCTGCAAAAACTGTCTATGTGTGCTTTTTTTTGTACTACATTATACTGCTCTGCATCTCTGATTAACTGCGGATTTTTCTTCGCTCCCGATACACCTGTATTTTTATAATAAATTGCTCTGACGCCATAGGCAATATATAACTTATTTTCCCATAAATATTTTTCAAAAAAAGGAGCATCCTCAAGAAGACGATATCCTTCATCAAATCGCCCTAACCGCTCCCATTTACTCTTTTTTAAATATAAAACACTTCCTGAAGCAATATCATAAAATCTTTCTTCTATCATTGCAAAATACTGCTGTTTTGCTGTCTTGTACCGAATTCCCCATTTTTCATCGAGAATATGCGGTATGAAATATAGGGGATTGCGTTCTCCGTCGCACACGACACGACCTCCCACAACGGCTGTGCATTTATTCTTTTGGAAAATCTTTACAATCTTCCCCACTACCGTCTCGTCATAAAACATATCATCTCCCGACAGTGGCATCAGATATTCTCCCGCTGCCATCGAATAAGCCCTGTTAACATTTTTAACAGTGCCGACATTGATTTCATCATGCAGTATCATAAAATTTTTAATATTACTTTTTTTATGGTTATCGACAAATGCTTTTATTTCATCATACGGAAAATTCTCCGAGCCATCATCCGCTATGATATACTCTATATTCGGATAACTTTGATTAAGGACGGACAGTATCGTCTCATCAATATCATCAAAGTATCTATAGGTTAAGGTTACAATGCTCACTAACGGATATCTGCTCATTCCATTTTCTCCCTTTTACGATACATCAAAGCCTCTGAGATACTAACTTGCTCCTTTTCTGAATAATACCACCATCACGGTCTTAAGCAATATCTTGATGTCATTGCTTAAGCACCAGTTATTAATATACTCCGTGTCCAGTCTTACGACCTCCTCAAAATCCGTGATATCACTTCTTCCGCTTACCTGCCACATTCCTGTGAGCCCCGGCTTAATTGCCATTCTCTTTCTGTGATGAAGCTTATACTTTTTCCACTCATCCAATGTCGGCGGTCTGGTTCCCACTAAACTCATGTCTCCCTTCAGCACATTTAAGAACTGTGGAAACTCATCAAGAGAAGTATTTCTGATAAAATTACCGATTCCCTTGCCATTCTCCCCACCGATAATCCGCGGATCATTCTCTATCTTAAACATCATGCCGTCTTTTACCTTATTCCGCGCCATCAGCTCTGCTTTGCGCTCCTCGGCATCCATATACATACTTCTGAATTTATAAATCTGAAACTTCTTTCCGTTTCTTCCCACTCTCCACTGTTTAAAGAAAATCGGTCCCGGTGACTTAATATAGATAGCAGGTGCCACAAAAACAAATATAATGCCTGTGCAGATTAACCCCACAATACCACCCATGATGTCCATCAATCGCTTAATAATCATCTGTCTTGCCGTAACAACCTTTACACCATATGTCAATACAGTGTAATTACCAATTTTCTGAACAAAACGAATACCGCTCTTAGTCTTTAACTCCTTGGCAAGATATTTATGCACAATGATACCCATTACCACGCAGTCATCCACAATCGCATTTTCAAAATCGCTATATTCCTCCGGTACACCTATGAATACCTCATCCACCCAGTTTCTGCACAGATAATCCATGGCACTCTCCTGATCTGCAACAACGTCCAGACCGTGAAGCTTCTTACCTGTCAGCTTTTTATCTGCCAGAATGATTCCATTGATTTTATAATTGGTGGTAACATCTGATTTCACCGATGCAATGACATTGGCCACTTTGTCTGCGGTAGTGATTATAATAAAAGATGTCCTAGGCAGCTTTTTACTCTCCATCGTCTTATTCACGACAATCTTCCAAAACTGTCGGAACAGATATGTGAGAATCACCGTAAGCTCCCATGTAATGATATAAATAATTCTGGAAAATTCCTCTGCACGCTTTGTCAGATACAGATAGACAATCAGCATCGTTACAATATAGGTAGCTCGTTTGAACACCGAACGAAATTCGTCATACTGCCCTCTTTTCAGTATATTGTGATAGCTCTGAACAAATACAGATTCCAGCACACTGATTACCATAAGGGCTATTACTGTGCTGTTATAAAGCTTAGGCAATGCCGCACCAAATTCCCAGATTCCCTGTCGCAGTATATAGGCAATCAAAAATGAGAGTTCAAGTGCAAACATATCTATAATAAGAAAATCAAACCTTTTTAGCCAACTAGGTACATTTTCTCTATACATAGCCAAAATCCTGCACTTCTGCCGCCTGTCATATAGCTTATGTAAAACAAAAGCAAAATATCACTTGACATACCCATGCGTTTCTGCAATGCACACCACAACTCACCGCTATTTTAGGCAAATGGCCATGCATCTGCACATGCAGGCATGCACATCTGTATGGTCGTTAATGAACATTTACATAGTAAGCAATTCATGTCATTGGAGCAGTCAGAATGCTTATTTCCTTTCTGAATAATTGATACATATCATCTCACATGCAATGTAAGAAACTTAGATTCAGACACATTCCCATCCGAATCCGTCACAAAAAATTCAAGTTCATAGTCTCCGGTCTCATCCGAATCATAATCTCCGGTCACTCTTACTCTTCCCGACACGTCTCCTGCGTCATCGTAAGTCTCGTCTACATAACCAATCGCATAAAAGTTAGTCCCTGCATCTATCGTAACTTCATTATCTGTTAATCTTATGGCAGGGATACCTGACCTGTCTACCGCCTCTTTATCAATTGCAGCCGTTGCATCTGCTCTCTGCTCTCCGGATTGATTATCCATACCCTCACCATTATTGTCACCCTGACCCTCGGTGGTATCCGGTTCTTCAGAAAGATTCGATGTTGCCGCATTATCAGTTTCATTGTTCACAGTCTCTCCCTGATTCTGATCCGGCTGCTCGCCTGATTGATTATTCTCCTGTGAAGATGCATTACCATCCTCCCCGTTCTGTTGTTCTGCTGTTGTACCATCTGACGGGATATATGTCACCTCCCTGAATTTGTCATAGACGGTAACATTGTTATGCTTGTCCTTTGCCGCATATCTCACTTTCAACACATCTCCGCTGACAAACATACTCTCAATTCTTATACTTGATGTGACATCTCCATCTTTTTCATCATACGCCGTCACACCTTCCAGTAATACATCCTTACTCTGTCCCTCGGTGTAGGATATCTGACTACTCTCATCAACCCGTATCACCGGACCTGTGTTATCTGATGTAATGAGGGTAAATATGCACACAACTAACAAAACTGTTACTACTGCCCCTATAATACCTATCTCTAACTTATTTTCCACTATCCGTTCACACATCCTCTCATCATCAGTAATTTAAACTCATAAATTCCGTTCTTTAAAATGTTCTCTATCCGTAAATTCTTACTTTGACTTAATACCTGACGATGGTGTATCACCATAATTTCCATAGTTACCATAATACTTGCCATAGTATTTTCCATAATAACCACTCTTACCCATCGGAACCTTGTTAAGCACTACACCGAGAAGCCTGCAGTCGGACTTTTCCATCTGCGCTTTAGAACGCTGTACAGCCTTATAGCTAATTTCTCCTGCTGATACCACCAATACTACACCATCACATTCCTGCGCAACAATCGCCGCATCAATAACACTTCCAATCGGCGGGGTATCAATGATGACATAATCATACGTTTTTCTCAACTGTGCAAGCAGTCCCTTAAAATATTTGTTACCTAAGAGTTCTGCAGGATTCGGCGGCACCGGTCCAGAGAATACGACATGAAGATTATCCACATTAGTAGCGTATACTACCTCATCGAACTGATTGACACCGGAGAGATAATGTGTAAGCCCTTTTACCGCCTTATTAATCTTGTAACGACCAACAAGTACAGACTTTCTAAGGTCTGTATCCAGAAAGATTACTTTCTTACCTAACTCTGCAATCGATGCTGCAAGATTAAAAGATACACTTGACTTTCCTTCATTTGGTACTGTACTTGTGAGCGCAATTACTTTCACATCATTTCCACAGAACTGAATGTTGGTCCTAAGACGCTTGTACGCTTCGTTAGTAGTACTATCTAATTTCTTTAATTTATCAATATTAATATTTAACATAATCCGACTCCTTCTTTTATCAAACAATTTCTATTAGTCAATTTTCATCAATCATCATTTATTAGCGCTTCTTCTTTTTCTTTTTGGAATCGGCTGTCTCTATCAAAGGTATCAGTCCCAATACGCTGGCACCAAGATACTTCTCAACATCCTCCTGCGACTTAATAGAATCATCCATCATAAATCTAACAATAATAATAGCGGCAGCTATCACGAAACCAAGAAGGAAACCTATGATAACATTCAGCTTCATGTTAGGACCAATCGGTGCATCCGGAAGACTTGCCTCCTCTACATCATTAACAGCCTCAACACCTGTTACTTCCACAATCTGCACCTTCGCTGCTTCCCTGACCGCATCTGCAATATTCTTCGCTGTCCATGGATCTGTGTCTGTCACAGATATGGTAATGATACGTGTATCTGTAGGTGTGCTGACGGAAATCTTAGCTGCAAGCTGCTCTTCCTTCATATCAAGCTTTAACTCTTCTATGACCTTTTTTAGTACCGGGTTACTTTTACAGAGTATTAAGTAGTCTTTTGTCAGATAGGTACTTGACTGTAATTCTCCGACACTCGGCTGTGCTGTCGAATTCGGTGTTGACGATGTGGTCTGTACATATATCTGTGTCTTAGAGCTATATGTGGGCGCAATCATAAACTTCGTATACGTAAAAGCAACTATTGCACCGAGCACTGATATCAGTATAATAACAGCAAGCTTTGACATCAGCACCGCAAATATCTCCCTAAGGTCTATTTCGATTTCATCATTGTTTTTCGTTGTATCCATTCCTGCTTAACCTCTCCTTTGTTTTCATATTATTTTGTAGTAATATTATATCTATACTATGTTAAATATATTGTGTTGCATATATCAATTATTTATACTTACGCTCTTTCATATATTATATGCCAGTCCCACACGCAAATGTAATCTGACCATATGCCAATTCTACACACAATTGAAATCTAATCATATGCCGATTCCACACACTATTGAAATCTGAACATCGCAGTATGCAAAGAACCTAAGCACAGGTGAATCCTCTAAATACTAACTAATTCAGAGATAAACTCATTCTTCCTCATCAATATCCTCATTCTTAAGAACATGCATTGCATTTGTTCTTAACAACAATTCTACAGTATCTTCATCAGTTTTCTTCAGCAGATAATCAATGCACTCCTCCAACTCCGGCGAACGCTTACCATCACTGTGTGCATCAGTTCCAATAAAATGCACAAGACCTTTTTTGATCAGTTTCATTATCTTTTTCCTGATGGCCCGGCCATTCCTGCCTGCAATCGTCGATGCATTTGTCTGTATATACACCCCCTCATCCACAAGTCTTTCTACATTACGATGAGATTTCATCACTTCAAAATATCTCTCTACATGAGCTAATATAGGTATATAGCCTGCATTCACTATCTCATACAGACTTTTTTCTATATAATCCAACTTATCATTAGGTGAAAATTCAACAAGTACATAGCTTGTTCCGGCCAGCGTATAGATTGCGCCTTCATAAAGACTGTCTACTACACCATAACTAAAGAAAATTTCATTTCCAAGAAAAATATTAAAGTCAGGATACCTCTCTGCAATCAGGCGCTGTATCTTAAAGAAATTCTTTTCAATATCCTCATGATTCGCCTCATATTTTCCCACTTCATAATGAGGTGTTGCAATCATCGCACGAATCCCATTCCTATAAGCAATATCAATCATTCGCAAGGTCTGGCCTGAGCTTCTCGAACCATCATCCACATGCGGAACAATATGGCAATGTATATCTATATATCCTTCTATTGAATTAATCAACTCTTTATCCGGCATACTTGTCCTCCATTTTTATACACATTTTAAGATTATATCATAGGTATAACATTTTTCAAGTTTTTTTTTAAATATTTGTAAGATTTGAAAGATTTTTCAAGGTTCAAGCGGTTCTTCAAGAACTGTTTAAAGGATTTAATATATGCGTTTATTGCTAATAGAAAGTCGGAAGAAAAGCATCAGCAACAAAGGATCCCAATTTATTTATGTCAAAATATACAGTATCTTTGCCAAATGAAGAAGGATTAAAACGATAATGCGTATTTGTATAAATATAAAAAATAAGAATAGGCGTATTTACGTATAATAATAGACTAATTTACACAACTCCACTATTTATTTTGAAGTACCTTTTTGATGCTCTACAACGGCGTGTAGCAACAATTTTAATGACTCGTCCCAATGAGTACCTTTTTTCCTTCAAAAGCAAAACCATACTTTTTGATATGTCTCTCCTCAAATCCCAACAAAAGAAGCTCCGCCGTATAATTTTTTTCTTCAATCTGTTTCAGTGCAGCTTTCACCGTATCTTCAAGGTTTGCCTCTCTCTTTTCTCTTCGCACCTTAAATTCAATGATAATGCCATCTTGTTTATCATTTTTTTTGTCTTTCGGATAAATCATGATATCATATCGTCCGAATCCACTTTCACGATTAGATTTGACCATGTATTTTTCTGACATATCTACCATCAGTCCCAATACAAACCCATGATAAAAGCGTTCCGGTTCGCTTTGTCTTAATTCTGTTTCTCCATGTCCTCCAGTGTCAAAACTGCTAAAGACCTGTGATGTTACTCTCTCCATATATTCGTTCATTGCATCCAAATCACCTAGTAATAATGCCTTAATAAAATCGTTATAATTTCCCTTTACGCTCCCAAACCAATCACTGACCATCTGATAAAACATGGCTTTAACTTCGTAATTTGTCAACGCCACTCGATAAATTGGTTTCATGTTACCGGTATATTCTTCCCCCGTCTGATATTCCATCACTTTCAGATATCCGGTGGCAAGCATCAGGCTCCAGATTGCTCCCTCATTGGTACCCAGATTATGGTAAACAATCTGTTCATCTACCGGTACCTCAATACTCTCTCCACGCAAAAGCCTTTCAAACAATTTCTTGCCATCCACATCTCCCTCTCTGATGAGTTTTCCCACTAGACGGTTGGAACTGGTATTCGCCCAATAAGCAGCCAGTTTTCCCTCTTTCATATAATTGATGATTGACCATGGATTATAAATATCCTTTACCTCTCCAAAGACAAAACCATCATACCAGTATTTTACCCCTTCCTTATCTGTCAGTCCTCTTTCCTCCATTGCCCCAAAGACTTCTTCCTCTGTAAATCCGAAGGCAGTGGCATATCTGCTGCCAGTGGTGGTAATCACCGCCAGATTGTTTAAATCCAAAAAAATCGATTCTCTGCTGACTCTAGTAATTCCTGTCATCACTGCTCGTTCCAGATAGGGATTCGTCTTAAAAGTGGAATTAAACATACTTCTGATAAATGAGGTGAACTTCTCCCAATATCCATTCACATAAGCTTCCTGCATCGGTGTGTCATATTCATCCAGCAGAATAATGACTTTTTTGCCGTAATATTTTTCAAGACACATTGCAAGATAGCGTATAGATACAGGGGCATCCTTTTCCTCTATCTGTTTCATATAGCTGAGAAGCTTTTCTTTTTCAATCTCTGTTAAATGTTCTGATACCATTAAATAATGATATGACTCATATAACTGCCGCACAATTTCACAAATTCGATATACTGCCATTTCATAGGAGGTTTCTTTCACGTTTGCAAAAGATAGACTAATCACCGGATAAGTTCCCTGAAGCCCTCTGTACTTTTCTTCTTTCCAAATCTCC
>CACXFV010000053.1 GCA_902767015.1 uncultured Lachnospiraceae bacterium
GCTATCGCTAATGCTCCAGCCTTTCAGGCTATCGCTAATGCTCCAGCCTTTCAGGCTATCGCTAACATATCGGGTAAAAATGAATACTCGCTTCGCTCGTGCTCATTTTTCTTCCGATATGTTACATTATACTATATTTGTTATATTATTTCTATTAAATTTTGTTGTTGCAGATATCTTTTTATTGATGTATACTAGTGGTAAGTCAAGTTGACACACCAAATATACAGGAGGCATTGCAATGGTAGAAGCAACGAGCTGTGGTGGTGTGGTAATATTTCGTGGCAAGATATTGGTTTTATACAAGAATTATAAAAATAAGTATGAAGGCTGGGTGTTGCCAAAGGGAACTGTAGAAGAGGGCGAGGAATACAAGGAGACTGCCTTGAGAGAAGTCCGCGAAGAAACAGGTGTTAGTGCGTCAATTATTAAGTACATTGGGAAGAGTCAGTATTCTTTCACGACACAACAGGATATTGTAGACAAGAGTGTTTATTGGTATTTGATGATGGCTGATAACTATTACAGCAAACCACAACGAGAGGAATATTTTTTGGATTCGGGATATTATAAGTTCTATGAAGCATATCATTTGCTCAAGTTCATGAATGAGAAGCAGATTTTGGAACAGGCATATGACGAATATCTTGATCTGAAGAAGAGTAATCTGTGGGGAAGTAAAAAGTATTTTTAATGGAATTATTTCTGAGCAGATTTAATTTTTTTGATGCTGCACATAGGTACGTGGTTGGCAGCATTTTTATCACAGACAGACAGGCTGACTGCCATATTAAGTAAAGTTGTATTGTGTACACGGATTGCTTTATCTTGTAACGGCATCTTTATTTAATGTGACAGTCATGTTTATATTTAGGGATTGGATTGAAAATGAATAAAATAAATTATCAAAAGGTTTTGGAAAAAGAAATTGACAAAAATGTGGCGGAGCATAAGGTACCCACCTTATTGCTGCATAGCTGCTGTGCACCCTGCAGTAGTTATGTTCTGGAATATTTGTCGGATTATTTCAGGATAACGGTATTGTATTATAACCCGAATATCTTTCCGGAAGAGGAGTATGTTTACAGAACAGAAGAGCTAAGGAAGTTGATTGAGAAACTGCCGGCGAAGAATAAGATTCATCTCATCACAACGGACTATGAACCAGAGCGGTTTTATGAAATGGCAAAGGGGCATGAGAAGGATGCCGAGGGTGGAGAACGGTGCTTTCGGTGTTATGAACTGAGAATGCGAGAGGCGGCGGCTTATGCGGCGCGAGGAGCATTCGATTATTTTACCACCACGTTGTCAATTAGTCCGCTAAAGAATGCAGATAAGTTAAATGAGATTGGGAAAAGGCTGTCGGAGGAATATCATATTTCTTATCTGTACTCAGATTTCAAGAAAAAGAATGGCTACAAGCGTTCGGTGGAATTGTCGAAAATATATGAATTGTACAGACAGGATTATTGTGGATGTGTTTATTCTAAAAGAAGCTGCCAGACGTAATCTTTGTGTCGTTAAAGAATACTCCTGACATAAGGATATTTTTGTCCTATCTGTCAGGAGTATTCTTTTTATGTATTGTTTGAATATGCAACAAACCGAATGCGGTGCATATAGGAGAAAACAACTATTTACCTGAAAGACTGTCAATCAGTTTGGCATCGTACCTTGAGATTAAGAGGGCATCGGCGATGTTGACCTCGTTGTCGTCATTTACATCTGCATAGGCAAGCTGCGTGGCATCAAATTCTGTCAGCTTGGCATCGTACCTTGAGATTAAAAGCGCATCTGCAATATCCACTTCGCCGTCTCCGTTGACATCACCGGAAATCAGGGCAGAGGCATCTGCTAATGTCTGTTCCGTGATGACATATATGCTGAAATGATTTGTCCGGAATGTGAGCACATTGTTGGAGCAGGTGGCCTTCATATCGGTAAAGGTATTGTCCTCCTCCAGTCGGTAGATATGGCAGGTATCTGCCTTGAAGCCGGAGGGAAGAGGAATACGGACACTGATGCTTCCCTGCGGCTGTGTCTGATGACCGTCAGCGTCAAGGAGAACGATGTCGTATGCTTTGTAGGTGACATCTGCGGCGGCATCAGGGGTTAATGTCTTAACGGTGTTTTCTATTAGTTCGTCTAATAGACGGTAGTCTACTGAGGTGTCAGTGGCAGTATCCGTGATTTCTTTTGTGGTTAAGGTTAAGGTTAAGGCAGAGGCTGTTTTCGCAGTTTCTTCATCCTCCAGAGCGGCGGTAATGCCTTCGGTGGTTGTCAGGAGGGGAACGAAGTTGAAATCGTTGGTGTTGGCATAGCGTTCAGCTTCAGAGTCTAAGAAGCCGTAGATGGTGAAGTTTGGTATTTTTATATCCGTGCCAGTTTCAACATCATATGCGTAGCCGAAGGCAAGAAAACCGATTTTTTTAACAGTGTTAGGAATTTCAATAATAGCGAGACTGTTGCAACCATAAAAAGCGGAATAACCAATGAAAGTGACACTGTCAGGGATAACAATATCCGTGAGACTGCTGCAACCCCAAAAAGCGCCATTACCAATGGAAGTGACGCTGTCTGGGATTGAATAACTTCCAGATTTTCCTGCTGGACAACATATTAAAGTAGTTTTGTCATGATTAAAAAATAATACACCGTTGTGAGATGTGAATCTTGGATTTGATACATCGACTTGGATATCCGTGAGACTGCTGCAACCAGAAAAAGCGGAATCACCAATGGAAGTGACACTGTCTGGGATAACAATATCCGTGAGACTGCTGCAACCATAAAAAGCGTCATAACCAATGGAAGTTATTTTATCTTCGATAACTGTTTTTTTAATAAGATCGCTCATTCTTAGGTCAACATCCAGTGCAACTCCTCCGGTGCCTGTAATGGTCAACACCCCATCACCGTCCAGCGTATATGTCGCACTTTCTCCACAACTGCCGGTCTGGATAATTTCTGCTGCTTCTACCGGAACATTCCACATATTCCTTAAATTTAGTCCGCCTGTTCCGCCATACACGGTTAGACTGACGGCTAATAGAAAAGCACTTGTTTTTTTCAATAACATATGTTTTCTCATAAAATGTCTCCTTTTCTTAATGAATATAATTTTTTATCTTGTTAATTATATAATCAATGCCATTCAGTTAAGCATCATTTCAGTGGTTTTCTGTCATAGAGAGCCACTGTTTTTTATGCCTAAAAACTTTAAAA
>CACXFV010000054.1 GCA_902767015.1 uncultured Lachnospiraceae bacterium
GCATATAAGTTGGAAAACTTATACACAATTTCAAAATCTATGGCAAGAACCAGTTTTAAAAAAATCTTTTGGTGGATAAGTCGCACCGAAAGATTTTTATTTTCTCTATTTTGACTATATAGTTCATTACCCAACTGAACTGCTACCGGATTCTGTTAAGATTGCCCGTTATGCTCTTGACAAGTGGAAAAATCTGAAACAGTATAGTGTTATGGACGAAATATGCAATCAATTAAAAACCATGAACCGCTAGGTTGGTTTTTATATGAAACATATGATAGTGTGCGTAAGCAGGAGAGTTAGTTGTTTGCGCACGCTATTTTTGTGCAAAATAAAAGTAGGTTGATATTTGCGCAAGATAAGCGTGTATAATAAAAAGATGAAACAGTTTGCATAGGTCAGTGTGCAGAAGCAAAAGATGATAACAGTTTGTGTAAGTGTGCTTGCACTATTCTATTCAGCAGGTGGTTCTATAAGTGATATAGTGTGCATATTAGGAGGAACGCATTATGGTAAGTCGTGTGGTTAGGATTGAAAGTATTTCAATTGAAAATTTTAAAAATGTATCAAAAGGGACGCTGAATTTTGAGAACAAACGTAAAGCGTATAAATCAAGTGTTGTAGGTCTTTACGGACAGAATGGTTCTGGAAAGACTGCATTGATTGATGCCATTCAGTTATTGAAGTTTGCTTTGTGTGGGGGTCAAATTCCTCAAAAGTATGCAGATTATATTCACGTTGATGCAGAATTTGCAACGCTAAAATTTGAATTGATCGTGCGATATCCGGAAGAAGAGTATAAGGTATGGTATCAATTTAGCCTGAAGAAGAGAATGGACGAATTGATGTCTGGTGTTGAAGATGAAACTGATACAGAGAGGATTGCCGGAGTGGAACTGTTTGATGAAGTGCTTTCTTTTTCGTATGTATCAAAAGAGGAAAAACTGCGAAAAGCACCATTAATTGATACAAAAACAGACGAACTATTCGTTCCAAAAGCAAAATTGATTGAGTTGGTTGGCAATAATAAAGAAGAATATATGGACTTGTTAGTTGCAAAGAGATTAACAAAGGCCACTTCGAGAAGTTTTGTTTTTTCCAGAGAATTGATAAATCAGTATAGAAAAAGGTGTCAGAACAGAATTTATATGAAACTTATTGAAGGATTATATACTTTTGCTCATAGAGAATTATTTATTATTGGCACTGAGAGTATTGGATTAATTAGTCTGAATACATTACCGTTGGTGTTTAAGTATAAGAATGATAATTCTGAAGCGGTTGGAAGAATCATGATTTCGTTAGACAGGCCAACCTTGGTACCGAAAAATGCCTTTGATCTTTTTGAAAAGGTGATTGAGAATATGAATATTGTTCTGGAACAAATTGTTCCCGGACTAAAAATTGACATTGTAGATTTGGGTGCGTCCATGACAAATGATGGAAAAGTGGCAAGACAGGTTCAACTTATGTCTTTGAAGAATAGCAAAGATATTCCATTCTGTTACGAATCCGAAGGGATTAAGAAAATTGTATCTATTTTACAGCTTCTGATTGTAGTGTATAATCATCCGTCTGTGACGGTTGCTGTAGATGAGTTAGATGGGGGAGTATTTGAGTATTTACTTGGAGAAATATTGAGCATTATTTCTGAGAAAGGAAAAGGACAGCTTATTTTTACCTCCCATAATCTTAGGCCGCTGGAAACGATTGATACAGGGTTTATAGCGTTTACAACAACAAATCCGGAAAAGAGATATATTCGTTTAGCAAATGTAAAAGAAACAAACAATCTTCGTGACTTCTATTACAGAGATATTGTATTGGGAGAACAAAGCGAGCAAGTCTATAATCCGACAAATAATTATGAAAATGCATTGGCATTTAGAGAGGCGGGTGAGGCTTTTGGCTCGTAGGAAAGTTGTATTTGTAATCGTTAAAGGTCCGTCTGACAATACTGCATTAGGTGTTACACTGAGCAGGGGATTTGATATAATTCTGCATTTTCGGTAAAAGAAGATTTTAAAGAATCCTGGGAGTTCATTGAAAAAGATATGCATTCGATTGAAAGATATACAAATTTGCCGATTGTATTATTGGAAGAAAAATAATAAAGAAATATCCAAACGCACAATCTACAATTATTTGGAACGTATGAAGAAAGCATATATGATTCATGGAGCAGGAAGATATCATATTACCGGCAAATCGGCTCTGAGTAATCGCGAAAAACAATATGCTGTCGATATGGGTTTTAGAACACTCAATACCAATACGATCCATATAGAGGAGTCATTTTTTCTTGAAAATATTATTTACAATGAGCTTCTGACAAGAGGTCATAATGTTTTTGTCGGAAAAACATATAAAGGGAAAATTGATTTTGTGGCAATAAAAGGTGGGAAAAAGTGCTTTATACAGGTGACATATCTGCCTCCTACGGAAGAAATGATTCAAAGAGAGTTTGGTGCTTATAATAAGATTACAGATGCTTCACCGAAGTACGTGATGTCACTTGATAAGATTGACATGAGCCATGATGGAATCATTCATTTGAATATCAATGATTTTCTGCTTAGGTAAAATGAGCTGATAGTAACTTAGGAGCTATTCCTAAAAATCGCTTGAAATTATTTCCTGTATCACTTGCAAAATTTGATATGAGGTACTATAATATAAAACGAGTTATTTTTCAAATTTGAGAGAAAAAGAATCAGATATGTTTGAAAGTGAATTTTGGTTCGGGTGTAGACAATTGTATGCAATTGTTGAAAGGAAGGAGAAAGAAATGGCAAAAGTAACATTTGATTATTCAAGAGCAGAGAAATTTATTTCGGGAAATGAAGTTGCCAATATGGAGAGTATTGTGAACAATGCAAAAGAGACTTTAGTATCAAAGAAAGGTGCAGGAAACGATTTTTTGGGTTGGATTGATCTGCCTGTTGATTATGATAAAGAGGAGTTTGCAAGGATTAAGGCTGCGGCAAAGAAGATTCAGAGTGATTCAGACGTTTTATTGGTGATTGGTATCGGCGGTTCCTATTTGGGAGCAAGAGCAGCCATTGAATTTTTAGGACACAGTTTTTATAATAACCTTTCGAAGGAACAGAGAAAGACACCGGAGATTTATTATGTAGGTAACAGCATCAGCAGTACTTATATTAAGCATCTCATGGACGTGGTAGAGGAAAAGGATTTTTCTATTAACATGATTTCGAAGTCCGGTACAACCACAGAGCCGGCGATTGCGTTCCGTGTATTTAAGAAGATATTAGAGAATAAGTACGGCAAGGAAGAGGCAGCAAAGAGAATTTATGCTACAACAGATAAGGCGAAGGGTTCTCTCAAGAATCTTGCCACAGAAGAAGGATATGAGACATTTGTGGTGCCTGATGATGTGGGAGGACGTTTTTCAGTACTTACGGCAGTAGGACTTTTGCCGATTGCAGTGAGTGGTTCGGATATAGACAAGCTGATGGAGGGTGCTGCATCCGCAAGAGAGATGGCTCTTAATGCACCGTTTGAAGAGAATGATTCACTTCAATATGCGGCTATCAGGAATATTCTTCACAGAAAAGGAAAGTCTGTAGAGATACTTGCGAATTATGAACCGAGTGTGCACTATGTTTCAGAGTGGTGGAAGCAGTTATTCGGTGAGAGCGAGGGCAAAGACCAGAAGGGTATTTTCCCGGCATCGGTTGACCTTACCACAGACTTGCATTCTATGGGACAGTTTATACAGGATGGCGCAAGAATCATGTTTGAGACAGTGATTAATGTGGACACACCGAAGTGCTCGTTTGAGATAGAAGAGGAGCCGGTTGACTTAGATGGCTTGAACTATCTGACCGGTAAAACAGTAGACTTTATTAATAAGAGTGCTATGAATGGTACGATTCTCGCTCATACAGACGGCAATGTGCCGAATCTCATGGTAACTATTCCGGAACAGAATGAATTTTATCTGGGACAGTTGTTCTACTTCTTTGAATTTGCCTGTGGTGTCAGTGGTTATGTTTCCGGTGTGAATCCGTTTGACCAACCGGGCGTGGAGAGCTACAAGAAGAACATGTTTGCACTTCTTGGAAGACCGGGTTATGAGAAGGAAAGAGAAGAACTTCTTAAGAGATTATAATAATATAGAATACTTCGGTTTAGAGATTAGCGCTGCAGCAGGAGATGATAATCTGCGGTGAACAGAGAAACAAGGTATAGATGTAGGTGACGTCGATTATGAAGACCGGAGAGGGAGAAACTCATCAGATGGTATCTGGTGGGTTTCTCTGTATAGTGGAGGAAAAGGGAGGTTTTTATGACAGAGAAAGAATTGATGCATGCAGAGTAATCAGAGAAATTTCTGAGGATGAAAAGAGATATTGGCGACAGCAGTTAGAGAGAAGAAATCAATTGTTGAAGGAGGAAATCGACTGATGGTACCGGAGAAGTGGAATGAGTTAAAGAGGATTATTGCGGATAGTGAGTATATCGTATTTTTTGGTGGGGCGGGTGTGTCTACCGAAAGCGGTGTTCCGGATTTTAGAAGTGTTGACGGACTTTATAATCAAAAATATAAGTTTCCGCCCGAGACTATCTTAAGTCACACATTTTTTATGAAAAACAAAGAAGAGTTTTTCAGGTTTTACAGAGATAAACTGTTGATTGAGGGAATAGAGCCGAATAAAGCACATAAGGCACTGGCAAAGCTCGAGAAGGAGGGAAAGCTTAAGGCGGTTGTGACGCAGAATATTGACGGACTGCATCAGGCAGCGGGGAGCAAGGCAGTGTATGAACTGCATGGAAGTGTACTTAGGAATTATTGCATGAAGTGCGGAAAGTTTCACGATTTGGAGTACATTATGAAACAGGAGCTGGTGCCGTTATGTGAATGTGGCGGAGTTATGAAGCCGGATGTGGTATTATATGAAGAAGGTCTTGATGAGAATACAATTAATGAGGCTGTCAGGCATATAGCGAGTGCCGATACGCTTATCATCGGAGGAACTTCACTTGCAGTGTATCCGGCAGCAGGTCTCGTACGCTATTTTAATGGTAAAAAGTTAGTATTGATAAATAAACAGGGTACACCGATGGATCAGAATTGTGACCTCGTCATTCACGACAAGATAGGTGAAGTTCTGGGATATTGTACCGATATTATCTAGCAGATTAAAATGACAGAGATTGCTGATTAATCGGACGAAAGGTTTATTGTTAAAATGAAAAAGTATTTAAACAGATTGTTTATTGACGGACTGGGCGGAATGGCACTGGGATTGTTCTCAACATTGATATTTGGTACGATTTTGGCTCAGATAGCAGATTTTATGACCGGCACACCGAGTCTGTATCTCCGGTTTATTGCCGATGTGGCAAAGACCGCAACAGGTGCCGGGATAGGGGTCGGAGTTGCCGCTAAGTTTAAAGAATCTCCTCTTGTCACGGTGGCGGCGGCTGTGGCGGGGATGGTAGGCGCGTTTCCTGCATTATATCAAATGGCAGGAACGGAGAACTATGTGTTCACAATGGGAAAACCGGGTGAGCCCCTAGGTGCTTTTGTGGCCGCTTATATTGCCATAGAGGTAGGACATCTCGTATCGGGTAAGACAAATATAGATATATTAGTCACGCCGTTTTTGTCGATTTTGTCAGGTGCATTGGTGGGGCTCTTAATTGGTCCTTATATTACTGCGTTTATTAAATGGCTTGGAGGTATTGTGAACGTCAATGTAGATAAGCATCCGATTGTAGGCGGAATCATTGTATCAGTTCTAATGGGAATGATTCTGACACTGCCAATCAGTTCTGCAGCAATCGGAATTTCCATGGGAATATCAGGACTTGCTGCAGGTGCAGCGACGATAGGCTGTTGCTGTCAGATGGTCGGTTTTGCGGTGGCAAGCTACAGGGAGAATAAGGTGGGAGGATTGATTGCACAGGGGATTGGAACCTCTATGCTGCAGGTTCCCAATATCGTAAGAAAGCCTTTCATCTGGTTGCCGCCGATATTATCAAGTGCCGTACTGGGACCGGTGGCTTCCGCGGCGTTAAAGATGGTAAGTACACCTGAGGGTTCCGGCATGGGAAGTTCAGGACTTGTGGGACAATTGTCGGCATACAGTGCCATGACAAAGGCGGGAACTTCCGGGCAGACAGCCGTACTTGAGATTATTGTAATGCATTTTCTGTTGCCGGGGCTTCTGACATTTGTCATAGCGCAGGCTTTTAGAAAAATAAGACTGATTAAAGATGGAGATATGGCGATTAGAGTGAATTAATACATCGACATGGAGGAAAATATATATGGAGCAGGAAAATATAGTACAGAATCAGCCGGTACCGGAGATGCCGGTGAATCCGGCAGGGCAGGTAGGTCAACCGGGACAGGAGACGACAAATCCACAGGTACCACCGGATTATGCGGAGTTTTATGCTTCGGGTGCGGACAAACTGAATGTGATTCTTCAGGATATTACCAGACGTGATAATATGGCAGTGGAGATTAGAACCTTGGCAGGTGACAGTAAAAGACTGGAAAAAGAGATTAATGACCAGAAAAAGGCATTAGACGCGGAATTAAATTCCGGCATTAGCAATGAGAGGGAAAAATATATAGCAGAAGAATCAAAAAAGATAACAGACAGTAATGCAGCAATCAGAAAGACAAAGAGTGACAGAAATAAGGCAAAAGAGCAGGGAATCAAAAACAGGATTGAAAATGAAACGGCTGCCATGATAACGGAAAACAAGGATACACACCGATATATCAGAAGAACTCTTAAGGAAAATGGTTTACCTGGATATTGTGATAATGCATGGTTTTATACCATGTACTGCTCCCAGGGAATCGTGGAGTGGCTGATCAGAATACTGGTATTTTTGGTGGGACTGGTGGCGATTCCGGGCATCGTAGTAGCGATTGTGAATCCTTGGTTTTTCCTGAAATTTATTCTCTGGGTAGGCGTTATGGTAGTTTTTGTTGCGATATATCTGACAATATTTTTGCTCACAAAAGACAAAGACAATGGAACACTTGAGGAAATGCGTGAGTATAGGGATAAAATCCGGGATAATAAGAAGAAAATCAAAGCTGTCAAAAAAGGAATTAAGGCGGACGTTGATGAAAGTCAGTATAATCTTGGAGATTATGATATAAAAATTGTTGATTTAGAGAAGATTGTGGAGGAAGCAACCAGAGAGAAGGAACGTAAATTAAAAGAATTTGAAGAGGTTAAAAAGCAACAACTGATTGACAGTATTAATGCAAAACATATACCTGTCATCAATGATAAACAGTATATGGTCAGAGAAAAGACAAAGCAATATGAAGAAAAAAGCAGAGAGTTAAATGCGCTTAGTCAGCAGATTGAGGAGAATTATGAAAAATATCTGACCAAGTCTTACACGAATCCTGATGCCATCAGGCGTATGCTGGAGATGATTAACAATAATGGAGCGCAGAATATCGGGCAGGCACTGGAGATGTTAAAGCGTTAAGCAGTAAAGCCTTCGGGGGATATTTTCTGTGACAGAATGGTCACGAAAATTCATATTTTTTGTCAAAATATTTTTGTAAACATTTTATATGGTTCGACATTATTTTTAGATAGGTTATGCTATGATAGTAGCTGTGATATTGGAATGATATCACAGCTATTTTTTTGCTGAGCAGTTCTTTTATATAAAGAAAGGGGAGTTGAAATTTGATTGAAATAATTTATCAGGGGGAAGAAGAAAAAGACAGAGAGGACAGCGAGTTTAAGCTTCCGAAAAATGTAAGGCAGATAGGTGAACTTGAATTTGAGACAAGAAAAATATATGTGGAAGATTTTGTGATGACGTTTGTCAAGCATTTTAGCAGCAGGCATTTAAAATACGGAGTGCTTTTGGGCAACGTGAAAAGAAACAGTGGAAATACATATCTGTTCATAACAGGTGCGGTGTGTGCCCATCCGGTTATTGATAATGACATCATATTTGATGAAGACGTCTGGACAGGAATCTATGAGGATATCAAAACATATTTTGATGATGTGGAAATTGTAGGCTGGTTTATCTCAATGCCGGGAATGTTGGCAAATGATATGGCGCAAATCAGGAAATTACATCTGGATAATTTTGCAGGAAATGATAAAGTGTGTTTTATACTTGACAGAGTGGAATGTGAGGATTCATTTTATCTGTATGACGATGGTGGTATGAAAAAATGCAACGGACATTATATTTATTATGCCAAAAACGCGGACATGCAATCGTATATGATGATGAATGAGGAGGTAAGTGAGATTCCTGCCGATTATGAGCAGAGCAGTAAGCAGGCGATTAATGCAAAGGTACACCGCCTTTTGTATAATATCAGCGGAGATTTTGAAGAAGGGAATGTTATTAAAGAAAAGCGGGGAGAAAAAAAGAATTTGGCCAAGAAAAATGCTTCCAAAAAGAATACTATTTCCCCAAAGGATAATACTTTGCAAAAGAAGAATACCTCTGAATCAGAAGGAAAAGGAAATAAGGAAGAGAGTGTACACACCGCAAAAGGTAATTTGGAGAAACAGAGTGCTTTGGCGAATGAGATATTAAGCAGCGGAAGTATCGTGTCAAAAACTTCGGAGGATGACTACCAAAATGCCGAAAATGGGAGTGGGACAACCGATGACAGCAGGGAGGTAAAGCGCAGAATACCGGTATTTGCCTATTCGGCGTCCTCCTTTCTGCTGTTGGCAATTCTATTGGGGGCGGTTACAATCATGTATGCATCGGGGCAATTAAGCTCGTTAAAGGGTACGGTTGCCAAAATGGCTAATGCCGGTGTAGCGGATGAAAATGGTAAAAAATCAGATGATACTTCAGATGACCGTGCCAAGGTGATTGATGTGGAAGCAGATGTCACCACGACATCCGGTGCAGGTGAGGGTAATACGGAAAAAAGTACAGAAAGTGAGAACAAGGCGAAGACTGGTGAGTCAGAAGGGAATGCGAATGAGACGAAGCCGGATGAGACGAAGCTGGATGAGTCAAAAGGAACCGAGAATCAGACAAAGGACGGTGAATCAGAGGAGAACGCCAATCAGACAAACACAGTTGTATCGGGTAATGCTGATAATAATGCCACGAAGAAAACAGAAAATGGAGATAGTCAGGCCACTGCCTCTGTGTCCCCGACATCCTCTGACATCACCTATTACACTGTAAAAAAGGGAGATACCCTGTATTCTATTAGTCTTAAGATATATGGAAATGTTAACCGGATTGATGATATCAGAAAAGCAAATCAAATGGACAGTGATGAAGAAAACATTGCAATTGGACAAAGACTTGTACTTCCATAAAAAATATTTATGTGGTATACTATATAGACAAAATGACTTACATCAATGAAAGGTTAAAGAACAAAGTGAGTAAAGACATATTTTTGAATATATGGAGAAAAAAGAAAATCATTATACCGCTTGTGCTTATTTTGGCATTGGCAATCGGACTTTATGTTTATATTGTAAAGCAGAGAAACAAAGTATATGTGAAGTATGCGGTAGAGAATACAATAGAGATTGACAGCAGCATTGCGACAGAATATAAAGAATTTCAAGGTGGAATCTTAAGGTACAGTACGGATGGAATTTCTTTTTACAAAGGCGGAAAAGAGATATTTAATAAGGCGATACAGATGCCGACACCGGTCATAGATGTAAATGGTGATTACATAGCAATGGCAGAGAGAAGTTCTACAGAGATTAATCTGTTTGATAAAAAAGGCAGCCAGAAGAATATAACAGCAACACATTCGATTGTGGGACTTGCTGTGTCGGAAAAGGGGGTTGTAGCGGCGATTCTAGATGATGGTGCAGCTAATTACATAGAAATATACGATAAAGAAGGTGCTAAGCTGGTAAGCGGAAGAACCGTTCTTGAGGGAGACGGATATCCGATATCCATCTCCCTTTCGGAGGATGCGACGAAGCTGGCAGCTTCCTATCTGGCAGTCTCGGAGGGCCAGACACAGTCAAAGGTTGTTTTCTATAACTATTCCTCTGTGGGCGAGAATGAAGTGGATAGAATTGTAGGAGGTTTTAATCAGTATAAGAATACAATTGTTCCTGTTGTAAAATTCATCAACAATAATACCGTCATTGCCGTAGGTGATGATATGTTTTCTATTTACAGTATTGATCAAAAACCGAAACTCAGATATGAAGAAAGCTTTGACAATAGAGTAGAAACTGTATTTTATAGCAGCAGATATATAGGGATAGTTTTTGACAGTAACGACCAGACGTATTCTCATGTTCTTAAAGTGTATGACAAAAATGGCAAGATAGTCTTTGTGAAATCACTCGATTTCAATTATTCCGACATTCATTTTGCGGGAGAGAATGTTGTATTAAATGACTCTGTTCATTGTATTATGTATTCTTTTAAGGGAAAAGAGAGATTTAATGGAAATTTTGACAAAAATATTGTTAAACTTATACCGATTTCTGACGATAAATATATATTAGTAAGTGACAATACTATTGAGGAACTTAAGCTAAAATAGCGGCGTTTGCCTGTGATGGAGGGACAATTATGGAGATGCAGATTATTTTGCTGTTAGCAGTTGCCGGAGTGCTTGGGGTAATGTTTAGTGAAGGCTATCGTAAGGGATTTATTAGAATCGTCCTGTCTGTAGCGATGACGCTTGTCTCTTTTATTCTTGCGATGCTATTATCAAAACCATGCGAAGATTTTATCAAAAATAATACACATATATATGATAAAATTAATACCCAGATGGAGGAATACATTTCAAAGCACATTAAGGAGGAAGTAAATTTCAAAAGTGAACAGCTGCAGGGTGAGGCGATAAAAGAACTAAAGCTGCCGAAAACCATTCAGGACAGGCTGATTTCAGATAACAATCCGGATGTTAAGCTGAATTTGGGTGCAGATACATTTACAGAGTATTTGGCAAAATCCCTGACGGATATGTTGATAGAGTCGCTTTCGGTCATTGTGCTGTTTGTATTGCTAAAGGTTATCTTAAGAATTGTAGTAATGGTTCTTGATATTGTCAGCAAGCTTCCGGTAATTAATGGATTGAATAAGTCCCTTGGTGGCGCGGTAGGTATTGTGGAAGGGATACTGATTATATGGGGTGCCTGTATTTTTCTTACGGCTGCCAGTGGAACAGAGATTGGGCAAAAGATATTCAGTGCGATTAGCAGCAATAAGGTATTAAGTTTTATCTATAATAAAAATGTGTTGTTGAATTTTATGAAGAATATTAAGTAGGAATGATAAATTATACTTGAAATTTTATAAAATATATGGTAGAGTAATTATTCGTGATATATTATTTAGACAATCCTTGTTTCCTACAGGTTAGGAGACCAGAGACCAAAAGGAGGTAACATACGCATGAACAAATATGAATTAGCAGTAGTTGTCAGCGCAAAACTCGAAGAAGAAGAAAGAACTGCTACTATCGAAAAGGTTAAAGAGCAGATAGCACGTTTCGGTGGAACAGTTACAAACGTTGATGAATGGGGCAAGAAGCGTTTAGCTTACGAAATTCAGAAGATGAGAGAAGCGTTCTACTACTTTATAAAATTTGATGCTGAGCCTACAACACCCGGCGAAGTAGAAAAGCAGATCCGTATTATGGAAAATGTCATCAGATTCTTATGTGTAAAAGATGAAGCATAATCGATGAGAGATGCAAAAGATACTTTGTTGAAAGTGAGGCGATAGTATGAATAAAGTTATTCTTATGGGTCGTTTAACACGTGACCCGGAAGTGAGATATTCGCAAGGTGAGCAGTCAACGGCGTTTGCAAGGTTTACATTAGCAGTTGACAGAAGAGTCAGAAGGGATGGAGATCCTAATCAACAGACGGCGGATTTTATTAGTTGTGTAGCATTTGGCAGAACGGCAGAGTTTTTAGAGAGATATTGTCATCAGGGAACGAAGCTCGTTGTGGAGGGAAGAATCCAGACAGGCAGTTATACCAATAAAGATGGCGTGAGAATATATACAACTGATGTTATGATTGAAAATGCAGAGTTTGCCGAGAGCAAAGCAGTAGCTAACAGCGGGGGTGGCTATCAGGATGCAGGAAATAGTGGATACCAGCCGTCAAGACCTGAGCCGATAAGTGCAGCCGGAGATGGATTTATGAACATACCTGACGGAGTGGAAGACGAAGGTTTACCATTCAATGAGTAGCTTTCAATAATTTGATATTATCAGACTAAATTTATAGAAGGAGGCCATTTCAATGCCATATAATAAGACAGAAAAAGGCGACAGAAACGATGCTCCAATGAAAAGGAGAGGCGGACGCAGAAGAAAGAAAGTGTGCGTATTCTGTGGCGAAGCAAATAGTGTAATTGATTACAAAGATGTTAATAAATTAAAGAGATATGTCTCTGAAAGAGGTAAGATTCTTCCTAGAAGGATTACGGGAAACTGTGCAAAGCATCAGAGAGCACTTACAGTTGCAATCAAGCGTGCAAGACACATCTCATTAATGCCTTACACATTGGATTAAACCCAGTAAAATCATGGGTTGTAGAGGTTGGAAGTTCTAATTTGACACAACTTTGACACAAATTTTTGAGGGTTTGACACAGGAAAATAGAGTAGTAAAAGAATGGTCGGTAGTCTTCGGATTACCGGCCTTTTTGAGCGTATATAAACAAAGGCAATTTATTTGTATTTTTTACACAATTCTTCAGGTTTCGAAAAATCATTACATCTTTTAGTCGATGGACTTTCCTTTGATTTCTGCGTATAGTAACTTTTCGGTTTTATTGACTGTTATCCTCTTTTGTGTTATCATTAAAAATAATAGTTACAGAGAGTTTTGCTGAAGCATTTTGTCATTGCAAGTACATATATTGTGGGAAGGATAGCTTAGAAGATGAGATGTGTTCAGCAGTATTAAGAGAAATCAGTCGAAAGAAAGGATGCAGTGTCACAGGCAGACTGTGAGATGTAAGGTATTAGGATGATAACGAAATTTAAAAAAGTAGATAACACACGCAGGCTTGTGCTTGTTGTGGATGACGAGAAAGTCAATAGGGATATGTTGGGGTATATCCTTCATAAAGACTATGAAGTGATTTATGCTGAAAATGGCAAAGAGGCATTAAAGGTTATCAAGGAGAAGCGTCAGATGCTTTCGTTAGTGCTTTTGGATTTGCTTATGCCTGAGATGGACGGTTTTACACTGTTAGAGCAGCTGAAAAAAGATGTGCAGTTAAGAACGATTCCGGTCATTGTTCTTACTTCTGAGAAGCCGGCAGAGATTAAGAGCCTTGAGCTGGGAGCGGCAGATTTTATCACAAAACCATATGATGTACCGAAAGTGATTCTTGCAAGAGTAAGGAGAATTGTCGAGCTGTCAGAAGACAAGATGATGATAAAAGATACTGAGAGAGATGCACTTACGGGACTTTATAATAAGCAGTTTTTCTTTAAGTATGCACAGCATATTGATAAGTATTATAAGGAAAAGAGAATGGATTGTCTGGTATTGAATATTGACCATTTCCATCTGCTGAATGAATTGTATGGAAGACAGTTTGGTGATAAGGTTCTAAAGTTAGTAGCTGAGAATATTAAGAACTATCTTGTTGACATATATGGAATATCGTGCAGAGTTGAGGCTGATACTTTCTACCTGTACTGTGAGCATCAGGAAGATTATAATCCGTTGATTGAACAATTGATGAACGGAATATCCGCAGAAATTAAGTCGCCTAAGATTCATGTGAGAATGGGCGTGTACAACAGAGATGACCAGAAGCTTGGCAATGAGAGAAAGTTTGATCAGGCGAAGCTGGCATGTGACAGAATCAGGGAGAATTTTTCTACATCTATTGCGTTTTATGATATGGAACTTCATAGGAGTATGATATACTCGGAGCGTCTGATTAATGATATACATGAGGCAGTAGAGCAAAATCAGTTTATGGTATACTATCAGCCGGTGTACAGCGTTACAGGAACAAAGCCGGAGCTGAAGAGTGCGGAGGCATTGGTCAGATGGAAGCATCCGGAACTCGGGATGTTGAATCCGGAGAGTTTCATTCCGTTGTTTGAGAATAATGGTCTTATTCAGCTTGTGGATTATTATGTGTGGGAAAAGGCGGCAAAGCAGGTTCACAGTTGGAAGGAAAAGTTTGGCGTGCAGCTTCCGGTTTCGGTCAATGTATCAAGGATTGACATACATGATTCGGGACTCAAGGAAAAATTACTGAGCATTCTTAAAGAAAATGGTCTTACTACTGAGAGCCTTTATTTGGAATTGACAGAATCTGCCTACGGTGACAATGTAGAAAAGCATATCCGGGTGGTACAGGAGCTTAGAGACTGTGGCTTCAAGGTTGAAATGGATGATTTTGGTTCAGGATATTCATCGCTGAATATGCTGTCCAGATTACCGATAGATGTTCTTAAGCTGGATATGGAGTTTGTAAGTAAGATACATAAAGATGCCAAGAGTTACCGGCTGGTAGAAATCATTATGGACATTGCGGGATATCTGGATGTGCCGGTCATCGCAGAAGGTGTAGAAGTCGAGGAACAATTAAAACTTGTCAAGAAGGTGGGCTGCAAATATGTGCAGGGCTTCTATTTTTCAAAGCCTGTTCCACCAAGTGAATTTGAATGCCTGTTACAGTGATGTAACCATCGTTTTATAATTGAATGAAAATACACGAAAGCCCCATTTTAAAAGTAACAGTCCGGTCATGGACTGTTACTTTTATCTTCAGTGGCAGAGATATCCCCATACCATCAATGCCAAAAATACAATATTCATTACCGCAGGAAATATTATCTTATAAATTTGCTTATTTTCTACATAGTAACTGATTCTGTCCTGACAGCTTACGATATAGGATTGAATCGTTCTGTCGATGGTAGAGGTATCAATTGTCTTGACAATCTTAGAAGCGGATACCATTAAAAAGTACTGTGTAAATATCACCGGACCTATATACAATATCAGCAGAATCAGAACTGTCAGTATAGAAAACATTACCATAGAACGGGTATTGTTAATCAATAGATTTTTATCCATATGCCGGTACATTTTTTCCATAGCAGTTCTCCAGGGAGCCTTGCCTATATCTCTTAAAAGTCTGTAATCCAATCGATAAATGAATGGTCCGAACATGAGCAGGATGGCAAAGACCAGTGCACTTAAAAAATAAGAAAAATATTTTACGTTATCCACCAGTATCTTCAAAAATCGCTGAAATGTATAGAATAAGAGTACAGGCCAGTATGCGAGGAAAAATAAGAGATTAGAGCCGCCTTTTAGCTTGAACTCAGAATTTTCAGATACCGTCTTGCGCTTTGTCATTGATTTACGCACAATGCTTTTAATGTCGCTGATATGAAGATTAAAATGGCTGTAGACCGGTATGAAATAGGAATTTAAAAATTCACTGATTTCAGAAAAATGGTATAACTCTTCAGCGATTTCATACAATCTGTTAATGACATTTTTGTTGACATTCTCCATGCAGTACATATAAGGTGTCAGCTTATCGTATTTTATCAGTAGATAAAATTCATCATAATTATCATAGATTTCCTCCAGTTCAATAATCTCGTCCAAGGTATTAAAGAGGTCAACAAGAGGAGAAAAATCCTGACCAAATTCATATCGGATATTCGCAATACTGTCCTTTTGGCTGTCAATATAATTTGAAAACTCTCTTCTGGTGGTCAGAGTATCCAAATGAAGGTAGCAAAACAGGGAATCCTCAATATGAGGAAATTTATTGCGAACAGTCTCCGATTGGATAGCTTCGTTATAATATCTGACACATTCATTAATCATGAGAAGTGTCTCTTTAGAAAAAGAATTGCGCACAAAACCGCGATGCTTTTTGGTTGCATTTTTGAGGGAAAGTTCATCTTTCACATCATCGGTTACCGAAAGGTGATATTTTTCGTTCAAAAACTGACTAATGGCACTTTTGTGAGAACGCTCATCTTTATAATATTCAAAATAAAAGTCAATAATCTCATTTGTTATTTTTGTTGAAGTGGCGACAAATGAGAAAAAATTTCTTGCAACCGACACTGTCTTCATATCAGTTTTGGAATCCTGATAATAGTGAAAAAGCTGGGTGCGGAGTTTACTGTCGGACAGAATCTTCCCATAAGCATCAGCGTTGCTTAAATTTTGTGATGCCTTTTTTATCTGGGTTTCGTTTGTGCCGCTGCTGATAATATGCTCCCATTCGCCTTTTTTATTGTCAATAATCGTCTTTATTTCGCTTTCAGAGATATCAGAAGTCTTTATCTTATATAATTTAAAGATATTTTTCTCGTCAATATCTACATTATATTTTTTTAGAATTTTTTGCCTTATATCAGAAGCCATATATTAATCCTCATTTCAATTAAGCTTGTTATGACCGACATGCTCGCCGATTGTTCTCATCAATGCCATAAAAATATTCTCGAACAGAGTTGCAAACCCATCAAACAATTTGATAATTCCGGCAAGGACGAAACTGTTAAAGGTGAGCTTATCATTTTTAATCATATCCAACAGATAGGCGATACAGCCGACAATCAGTAAAAGAGCTACCACACTGATTCCGGTTACCATGGCAATTCTCTTATTCGTCAGCGTATATTTACTGCTTAAGAAATATCCCGCGAGAAAGAAGTATCCCACTGCAATCAGCACAGAAAGTGCAATCATAATCACGGGCTTGAGTATATCCCTCAGAGATAAAAACATGGTTGCAATTGATTTGAAAACGATATACAGCAAATAAAATAATAATGCCAATATTGGCACAAAAAACAATAAAATTGAATCAAATATAAACATAGTTACCTCATTTTGCGCTGCTTTTAGCGCATATCAAGTTTAAGCCACGCAACGCGCAGACACAAGAAACCCCATTCTTTGTCAGCTAATGGTTGCATCACTCATATTTTTCAGTGCCATTGAAATATCCTGGTCGGACATTGAGTTTGACACATTAAATGTGGTATCCAGTCTTGAATGACTGTGTTTTTCTTCTGCCACAATGTGGAGAAGTCCTGAATTATCAAATGAAAAAATGATGGAAAATGGTGTATCCGCAGGAAGTCTTGTATTAAAGGTCATGGTAATGACTGTAATCGGCTTTCGTCCTTCCATCGGTATAGTATTCTCCATAGAGTTTGTCTCATAGATTTTAATCTCAACCCCTGTCTGTCCGGCAGTTGCGGTAGAGTACATTTTTTCATTGCTTACCGGCAGTGGCGAATTGGCAAAAATGATATTGGAAATCTCGTTTGCCTTAGTAACAGGATTGATTACCTCGACACCGTATGTTTTTGACAATACATTAGAAATCTCTATAAAGGCTCCGGAAGACATTGCAGAGAATTTGGTGCTCATCTGCCCGGATATGATGTTTTCTTCCTCTAGCTGCTCTACAGTTTTTCCTGTCATCCGGGACTCTTTATCAAGAAAATCCATCCAAGCACGTCTGTTTCCTGCATAAATGGCTGCCCCTTTTGCAACTGCCTCGTCAGGCTCCTGAAGGGAAGGCTTCACTTTGTAGTCACGCTCAATCATTTCTGTGACCTGTGGCATCTTAGTGGAACCGCCCACTAAGAGAATTTTGCTGATGGAGGATAAAGGGTAGCCTTGCTTTTCTGCAGTTTTCAATACCTTGTCCAATAAGTTCTTCGTTTTATTCAGAAGTGGTTTTGTGATTTCATTATATTTGTCGCGGGATAATTTTTCGGTATATCGTCCGGCGTCGCCTTTGATTTTGATGGTCACTTCATTGAGGTTAGAAAGGGATTTCTTCCAGTCCTCCACGTCAAGGCCCAATTCGGCCATGGCATCGGCATCCTCTGTCAGGTCTTCACCGTACTCTTCCTCATATTTTTCGGCAATGTAATTAATGAGCTGCTCATCCCAGTTCTTTCCGCCTAAAGTATCATCACCGTCAGTGCAGATGGCAGTTACCTTGCCGTTATTGATATTCATTACCGTAATATCAAAGGTTCCGCCGCCAAGGTCGTATACAAGAACATTTTCATTTTTTCCTGCATTAGAGGCACCATAGCTGATAGCAGCCGCAGTAGGCTCATTGATAATGTCCAAAACATTCAGTCCGGCAAGAACACCGGCTGTTTTAGTTGCCTCGCGCTCGCTCATTCCGAAATAAGCAGGGCAGGTGATAACGACATCCTTCACATCCTCGCCGTTTTGGAGAACACCGAGCTGCCTTAGCTTGTCATTGGCATCCAACACCAGTTTTTTCAAAATATAGGAGGAAACCTCAGGGGCGTGATAAGTCTTATCGTCTACCACAACCGTGTCGTTGCTTTTTCCCATCTTACGCTTGATAAACTGAATGACCCGCTCTTTGTCAACATCAGCATTTGCCTTTGCTTCTTTTCCCACAATAATATTGTTGCCTGATGCAAAATAGACAACAGACGGTGTTGTGTTCTCGGCGTAGCTGTTGGCGAGAACCACCGGTTTCTCATAATCATCCACATATGCAATGCAGGAATAAGTTGTCCCTAAATCTATGCCAAATACATAGTTTTTTTTCATTAATTTGCGCCTCCTTGATATGAATATACGGTTACCCGCTCGGCGATGAGTATTTTTTCGCCTTTTTTAAAACCTTCTGACAGGCTTTCCTTTATTGTTCTGTCGAGCTTTGGTTGGTCTGTCGGCTCGGATTTTGGCTGGTGTATCTTGCCGTCAAATAAATCACCCGGACGGGAAGAATATGGAACGATATTTTGTAACTGCAAAAGGTCTGTCAGATCCTCAAAGACATAGGTGTACTGCTCCTTCAGGGCATCTGTGTCGATGGAAGTCCATTTGTCTGAGTTGATAAGCCGGCTCATATCTTTTCTGACTTTTATGATTGACTTCATGAGCTGCTCTACGAACTTTTCTGACTTATCATCTTTATAGTATTGTAACTCACTGTGAAGACTGTTAATCATTTTATCTTTCGTTTCAATCTGATTTTTTATAAAAGATTCTATCATATCAAAACGCTCACCAGTGTTTTCTAACAAATCCTTTACACTCGTAAGGATTGAGGAGTCAGGTGCACTGTTACCTTCCGGAGTGTCGGGCAAAGCCGGCTGGTTATCCGGTATCGTCTTGTGGTTAGGGGTGTTGTCCATGTGGTTCCTCCTTCTGAAAATTATTCAAATTTTATATTTTTTTCCGCCCAAATCTTCAATGCGTTGGCATTGCTTGAAATCTTTTCAAGGGAAGCAATGATTTTCATGAATTGTTCACGTTCATTTTGACTTACTTTGCCGTCTTCGGAAATAGAAATGAGCGACGCTCTGATACTTTCGATGTCATTTAACGAACCGAGAACCTTCAGGGAAAGCCGGTCAAAGTCGTCAATCTGCACCTTGGTCACGGTATTCCTGCCGATGGGACACTGTTCCGCGCAGTGAGAGTTGCAAAGCTCCGGTGCATTGTAGGCCTTTGCCATTGCCATGACTTCCTCAGGATAGGGGATGATGTTGCCCAGTTCAATGTTGGCTAACCGGGTGCGGTCCATATTTAATAACTCGCCGGTTTTTTCGCGACTTGAGAAGGCAGGATTATTCTCGGCAGCTGTATATCTTGCCATACAGTACATGTTGTGGGCGGCTTTGGTGGCTTTTTTACCCATGTAAGTTACCTTTTAAGAACTGTTCATAATATACTATTTACCCGGCTGTCTGCAATGTTTTTGTTTATGGTCTTGCAGATGGCAAAATGTTAAAAGAATGAACGGTTCTTTTCCTTTCGTATTAATGTTTGTAAGAATGCCTTGCCCTGCAAAAGCGTATTTGAGGGCTGTATCCGAGCAGTGGTTTTGTCAAAAATCTTACTTTATAGTTTAATCAATTCTGTGCAAAATGTAAATAGAAAAAATAGGTTATCCATAAAAATTCCGTAACTATTCAGCACCTCAGGTCCAGGAAGGCAAACATTCCGGATTCTTGGAACGTTACATTCCCGGACTGTGGATGGTCAGAGACGCTAAAGAGTTTTGTCCGGCTGAGATAATTCATATAATACCATTCAGTGAGTAAACGCACTGTCTGATTTTTTATGAATTATCTCAGTTGCCAAACAGTTGCAAAAAATGACTGTTATTCATAAAAATAGTTTGCATAATCTTACGAAAATTAGTATAATAGAGGATAGCTAACTAGATAAAGGAGAATAAGCAATGGTAACATTAAGTAAAGGTGGAGCATATCTGCTTAACGGTACGGAAGTGATAGAAGCTTCTGAGGATGCTTTGGAGCAAGTGAAGTCAAGAACAGGCAAGAGTATCTCGGAGGCTGAAGCGAGGAAGAATACAATCGCATATGGAATATTAGAACAGCATAATATTTCCGGCAACATGGACAAGCTTCAGATTAAGTTTGATAAGCTGACATCACATGACATCACATTTGTGGGGATTATCCAGACAGCAAGAGCTTCGGGATTAGAGAGATTTCCGATTCCTTATGTGCTGACCAACTGCCATAACAGTCTGTGCGCAGTGGGAGGAACCATCAATGAAGATGACCATATGTTTGGACTTACATGTGCGAAAAAGTATGGAGGGGTATACGTACCACCTCATCAGGCTGTCATTCATCAGTTTGCAAGAGAGATGCTTGCGGGCGGCGGTAAGATGATATTAGGTTCGGACAGTCATACCAGATATGGTGCATTGGGAACCATGGCGATGGGAGAAGGCGGACCGGAGCTTGTGAAGCAGTTGCTCTCACAGACATATGATATCAATATGCCGGGAGTGATAGCGGTATATCTAAGCGGAGAACCGGTAAAGGGAGTGGGACCACAGGATGTTGCACTTGCCATTATCGGTGCTGTATTTGCGAACGGATATGTTAAGAATAAGGTGCTTGAATTTGTGGGACCGGGTGTGTCCTCTCTGAGTGCTGATTTCAGAATTGGAATAGATGTCATGACAACGGAGACTACCTGTCTTTCGTCTATATGGAGAACAGATGATGAGATTAAGGATTTCTATGATATTCATGGCAGAAGCGAGGAATATAAAGAGCTCAATCCGGGAGGGATTGCTTATTATGATGGCGTAGTATATGTGGCACTTGATAAAGTGAAGCCGATGATTGCGATGCCGTTCCATCCGAGCAATACCTATACGATTGAGGAATTAAATGCGAACCTGATGGATATTCTTGATGATTGCGAGAAGAAGGCATTGGTAAGCTTAGACGGTCAGGTGGATTTTAAGCTGAAGGATAAAGTGCGTGACGGCAGGCTCTATGTAGAGCAGGGAATTATAGCAGGTTGTGCCGGCGGCGGTTTTGAGAATATTTGTGCGGCAGCAGATATCCTTAAGGGTAAGAGCATCGGTGCTGATGAATTTACGTTGAGCGTATATCCGGCAAGTACACCGATTTATGTGGAACTGGCAAGAAACGGAAGGCTGGCAGACCTTATGGCGACAGGTGCCATTGTCAAGACAGCATTCTGCGGACCTTGCTTCGGTGCAGGTGATACACCGGCTAATAATGCGTTAAGTATAAGACATTCGACAAGAAACTTCCCGAACAGAGAAGGTTCTAAATTGCAGAATGGACAGATTTCCTCTGTTGCACTGATGGATGCGCGCTCCATTGCGGCAACGGCAGCGAATAAAGGATTTCTGACAGCTGCGACGGATATAGATGTTGAATTTACGAATCCTAGATATTTCTTTGATAAGAGTATCTACGAAAACAGAGTGTTTGACAGTAAAGGAGTTGCAGATCCTTCTGTAGAGATTAAGTTTGGACCGAATATCAAGGACTGGCCGAAGATGGTGGAATTGACGGATAACCTTGTACTCAAGGTGGTATCAGAGATACATGATCCGGTTACGACCACAGACGAGCTGATTCCGTCCGGTGAGACATCTTCGTATCGCTCCAATCCTTTGGGACTGGCAGAATTTACCTTGTCAAGAAAAGATCCTGCTTATGTGGGAAGAGCCAAGGAGATTCAGGCGGTAGAGAAAGCAAGGGAGAATGGAGTACATCCATGCGAGGTGTTACCGGAGATTAAAAATGTGATGCAGACCATTAAGGCAGTTTATAAAGACGTGAATCATGAGAATGTCGGCTTTGGCAGTACGATTTATGCAGTGAAGCCGGGAGATGGTTCTGCGAGGGAACAGGCAGCGTCCTGTCAGAAAGTTCTGGGCGGATGGGCGAATATCGCCAAGGAATATGCTACCAAGCGTTACCGCTCGAATCTGATTAACTGGGGCATGCTACCGTTTATCTTTGAGGACGATGCGCTGCCGTTTAAGAACGGTGATTATCTGTTCATACCGGAGATTGCCAAGGCAGTGAGAGAGAAGAGGTCGGATATCGCAGCCTTTGTGGTAGACACACAGGAAGGTCAGTTGAAGGAATTTACATTAAAGTTGGGTGAATTGACAGACGATGAAAGAGAGATTATCTTAAAAGGTTGTCTGATTAATTATAATAGAGTTTAGGAAAAGTGAGGTGTAGCGAATGAATATCATTACAGAAACAGACAGATATCTGTTTGGACATGGAGCACATTATGAGATATATGAAAAGCTCGGCGCACATGTGATGGAGATAGATGGTGTCAGAGGAACTTATTTTGCGGTGTGGGCGCCGAAAGCCAGAGCAGTCAGTGTCGTGGGGGATTTTAACGATTGGAACGGCTATATACACATTATGGAAAAGATTGATTCGTCAGGCATTTGGGAAAGGTTTGTGCCGGGGGTATGTGAGGAACATATCTATAAGTATGCCATTACATGGCCGGATGGAACGACGCATGACAAGGCAGACCCATATGGCAATTATGCGGAGATGCGACCGGGAAATGCTTCTAAGATTACGAATCTTAACGGATATGAGTGGAATGATGAGAAGTGGATTACAGAGAAGAATAAGAATGCAGACAAGTTGATTGATACGGCAATGTCTATTTATGAAGTGCACCTCGGCTCGTGGAAGAAGGACTATTCTTACAGTGTAGACGGCTTCTGTGGTTATAGACAGCTTGCTCATGAATTGGGTGAATATTTGCAGTATATGGGTTATACACATGTGGAACTGATGGGAATTTCCGAGCACCCGTTAGACGCATCATGGGGGTATCAGGTAACGGGCTATTATGCACCGACCTCAAGATATGGTGAGCCTAAGGATTTCATGTATTTTGTAGATTACATGCATCAGTTGGGAATAGGTGTTATTCTTGACTGGGTTCCTGCGCATTTTCCGAGAGACGAACACGGACTTGCATGGTTTGACGGAGGTCCGCTGTATGAATATGCAGATACCAGAAAGGGAGAGCACCCGGACTGGGGAACAAAGATTTTTGATTACAGCAAGACGGAGGTTGTAAATTTCCTGATTGCGAATGCGCTGTTCTGGGTAGAGAAGTTCCACATTGATGCCTTGAGAGTAGACGCCGTTGCTTCAATGCTCTATCTGGATTATGGCCGCAGAGACGGTCAGTGGGTACCGAACAGGTATGGCGGTAATGGTAATCTTGAGGCGATGGAATTTTTCAAACATCTTAACAGCATTATGAAGAAGCGTGATCCGAGAGCCTATCTTATTGCGGAAGAGTCAACTACATGGCCTGATATCACAAAGTCGCCGGAAGAAGGCGGACTTGGATTTACCTTTAAGTGGAATATGGGTTGGATGCACGATTTTCTTGATTATGTACAATTGGATCCTTATTTCAAAAAGTTCAACCATAATAAGATGACCTTCAACATGACATATACTTTTAGTGAGAATTTCATTCTTGTGCTTTCGCATGATGAGGTAGTTCACATGAAGTGTTCTATGTTCTATAAGATGCCGGGAGATTTGGAGACCAAGGCGGCAAATTTGAAGACGGCATATACCTTTATGATGGGACAGCCGGGAAAGAAGCTTCTGTTTATGGGACAGGAATTCGGACAGAGAGAGGAATGGTCAGAGGCAAGAGGGCTCGACTGGTATCTTCTGGACGAGCCGATGCACAAGGATATCCAGAACTATTATAGAAAGCTTCTGCATTTGTACAAGGATAATCCGGTGATGTACGCTTATGAAACTTCTGAATATGAATGCTTCAGGTGGATTAACTGTGATGATGCAGATAACAGTGTATTCAGCTTCATTCGAAAGGCACCGGGAACCTTCAATGGAAGTCTGGCATTTGTGTGCAATTTCACACCGATAGAGAGAGGCGAATATGTGATTGGTGTGCCGCATCCGGGCGAATATAAGGTAATCTTGAGCTCTGAGGATGTTGCAGGGGTTGAAAAGGTTTCTTATAAGGCAGAGGCATTGCCGGAGGGTGAGAAGCAGGATAATTTTGATTACAAGATTACTGTAAGACTGAGATCCTTTGAGTCAATCACAATGGAAGTACCTAAGCAGGCCATTAAAAAGCCGGTGAGAAGTGTCAAGAAGAAAAAAGCTGAGTAAAATTAAGAGCAGCAATAAAGACGCTGATAGAGAATAAGCAGAACGAGGACATGTGCAAAGGCATATGTCCTCGTTCTGCTTATAAAGTCACAGTAATGTTTTTTCTGATTTTGCCGATAAAAGTTTTATAAAATATTCTTTAGAAGCTGAAGTACTACGTAGGTAAGGACAGCCGATAAAATAGTGAGAGGTGAATCAGAACGTGAAGGTTTCAGGAATTTATGATTTATACAATGCCAAAAAGGTTAATAAGGAGAATGAAACGGATGCTTTAGGTAATGTCAGTGGCAGAGGTCATGTGAATGTCAAGAGTACGATGTTTGATTCGGAATTGATGATTAAAAGCGCAGTCAGCACAAAAGATGCCTATGACAGAGTTTCGGAGGATACAGCGGACATTGATAAGCTCTTAGGCGGAGGAGAGCAGGGAAAAGCTCTATGCAGCGAGATGATAGACCGGCTTGCAGAGGTGGTTAATGCGGATAATTTTGATATGTATGAGGAGTTTGGTCTGGCACCGGACAAGGATGATCCTGCCAGTATTCTTACAGTATCGGAGAGGATTGAGATAGAGCTTGCCGCAGCCTGTGAGGACTATGTGCCGACAGGCAACATCAGCGTCAGTGACATTCAGGCAATGTATGGCAATACAGGCCGCACTTATGAGATAGCGAAGGAACTTTTGTCACAGGGAGTGACACCTGACAGAGATAAGATTCAAAGTGTGGAGGAGGCGCTTGATAAGGTTGCGGAGATAAGGAATACAGGCATCAGCAGTGGAATGGCAGAATATCTGCTTGTGAACAATAAGCAGGTATCGGTGGATAATGTGTATATGGCAAGTCATAGTGTGGCGTCTGTTGGAGCAGCGGGAGCGGCACAGTCACATGTGTATCAGAAATTGTCAGAGGGAGACTGGGAAAGTTTAAAACCGCAGGTGGAGAGTGCGCTTGAGAAGGTGGGCTTTGGGACGGATGCCGACACAATGGCCGATGCAAAATGGCTGGTGGAGACAAAGTTGCCCCTCACGGGAGAAAACATGTATAAGCTGTCGCAGATTAGGGATATTAACAGTCAGCTTCAGAACGGGGAGCTCAATGACGACGGCTGGATGACGAAGTTTGCAAAAGATATGGCTTTCTTAGATACAGCAGGGGAGTCCTCATTAGATTATTACAATACGATAGAGGGAAGCAGCATTGAGGCAGTGACCATCTTAAACGAGGGGACAGAAGAGCAGGTGGAGACACTTGTGATGGATGGCAATGAAGTGACACTTCTAAATCTCAAGAGATTGCAGGAGGACAGAACGAGGGCATCTGTTTCGGAGAGAAATGAGATAAAGAGACAGGAAGCGGATGATAAGAGGCAGTCTGATAAGAGGGGGGAGGCAGAGGCACAGAGAAAAGTGATTGCGGCGAAGCGGACGCTTGAGGAGGCAAGACTTAAGCTCACGGTGAGCTCAGGGGCATTTTTAATCAGGAATGGTTTTAATATCAATGTATCCTCGCTGGCAGATACGGTAGAGCAGTTAAAGGTGATGGAGAGCAGACTGACCGGAGAAATATTTGCCAATGTGGGGTACTCTGCTGCCACAGAAGACATGGAACTTTTTAGCAGTACGACAGCATATATGAAAGAATTTGCGTCAACGCCGTCTTACGCCTTAGGCAGAGTATTTTCACACGAGATAGCGTTTAGCGTGACAGCGATAACAGATTATGGAAGTTCAGAGAGTTTCCGAAGGTCTGTTGCGGGTATGGCATATGACACATTGGGAACCAAACCGGACAGAACGTTGGGAGATTCTATCAGCAAAGCATTTAAAAATATACCGGAGATGCTTAAGGAGATGGGATTGGAAAATACTGTGATGAATAACCGCGCCGTGAGAATTCTTGCACACAATGAGATGGAGATTAATCAGGATAATATCGACAGGATGAAGGAAATGGATACGGAGGTATCAAGGCTTATCGATAATCTGACGCCGAAGACCACTGCGTATCTGATTGCCAATGGTATTAATCCGTTAAATACAGATATTCCGCAGCTCAATGATGTACTTGAGCAGATTAATTCCCAAATTGGCAGGGACAGTGTTGAGAAATATAGTCAATATCTTTTTAAACTGGACAGAAAGGGTGAAATCAGCAGTGAGGACAGAGAAAGATACATCGGTATTTACAGAGCACTTAATATGATAGAGAAGGCGGACAGAAAAGCAATCGGTGCCATTGCAAAGCAGGGCGGAGAGCTGACGATGAGAAATCTTCTTACGGCAGCCAGAAGCCTTAGAAATTCTGATATTGACGTGTCGGTAGATGATGAGTTGGGAATGACACAGGAGCTTCATATTGCGGAGAATAATATTGATAATCAGCTTAAGCAGCTTGAGACGGCTTCTTTTTACCAGAGAGCTAAGGAGAATATCAGTCCCCATCTGATTGACCGCACACTTCATGACAGCCCCGATGGCGGGGATGCACTTGATTTGGAGCTTCAGAGGTTTCTGCAGAATATGAGTGATGCCACTTTTGAGATGGCATACCAGGCAGAGGAGGAAGCTGACAGCAGGGCATACAGAGCCTTTATGGGTGAAGAATTTCAAAATCTGAAGGTAGTGAGCGAAGAAGCCATCAGAAATATCATGGAGGATGGCACTGCGACAAATATGGAGAATCTGTTTGGCGTCAGTTATATGCTCGGTGGGGGGAAAAGAATATATGACAGGATTCCTGCCGCCAGTGATGACGAGAAGGTAAACAGGTCTGTTGAGGCGCTGAAGAATGAGGACAACGTAGAAGAGCTTGAGAGTGGAATTTATGAACTGAATGAGCAGGTTAAACAGGCGTTGATGAGCAAATCCACCATCAGGGCAGAGGATATACGACAGATTAACAGTGCTGTCAATTATATGCGGGAAGCGGCAGACCATCAGTCCTATTATGTGCCGGTGGAAGTGGAAGGAGGAAATGCCCTTTTAAAGCTCACACTTAAAAGGGATGAGGAAAATCGGGGCAGGATTGATATCCGTATGTATGCGCAGGAGGAGGTAATGATTTCTGTTCAGGCAGAGGATACAGAGGGCAATCCGGGAATTTATCTCAGAGAAAGCGCCGGCATATCCGATGAGAGAATCAGCGGGATACTGGATAGTGTGAGGGCTTCACTTGCAGAGACAAAGACAGGGGACAGGGAAGCAGACAGCAACAGGCTGTTCTCGATTGCAAGGCAGATCATAAGACAACTGACATGAAAAGGTAATATAGTTTGTCGTGGTTAATTTATTGTCTTAATCAACCGATATAATAGATACAAGTCAGGTAAGACAGTACGGACATAAGGAGATGTCAGTGCTGCATTGGAATAAAGAGAAGTATGGTTAACGGCACGGAGGCAATTTAATCTGTATTTCGGAATGGAGAAATATATGAGACTAGGAACAAATATGTCGGCTTTGATTTCCGGCAGGTATCTCGGTCAGTCCGAGACAAAACTTCAAAAATCGTTAGAAAAATTATCTTCAGGATATAAGCTGAACTCGTCAAAGGATGATAGTGCAGGAATGGCTATTTCAGAGAAGATGCGCACACAGCTTCAGAATTTGAAGAGAGCCAGCATGAGTGCTTCGGACGGTATTTCCGTTACACAGACAGCAGAGGGAGCCCTTCAGGAGATACATGCGATGCTTCAGAGAATTAATGAACTCGCTGTTCAGGGAGCGAATGATACCTATACAGACGAAGACAGAGCTAACATTAATGCGGAAGTTAAGAATCTGATGAAAGAAATTGACAGAATTTCGGAAGATACAGAATTTAACAATACCAAGCTTTTGAATGGGGATGTTCAGAGAAGGACATATTCTACGATTGACGATGGTTCGGGTGAGAAGAATCTGACAGAGGCAGTGTCTACCACTTATCTGACAGCCGATGTAGATGCGGGAACCTATGGCCTGATACTCAATGGAGACGGCACAGCAGATTTTGCCACAGATGATGACGGCAACCGAATCGGATTTAAGGATACTGCCATCATTTCTTCGCAGAATAATAAGGTAAGAGTGACAGATTCTGATGGTTTTGAGATGGAATTTACGATTAATAAAGAGGTTTCTTATTCCGGACAAGTGAATATTGAACTGTGGGATGTGGGAACCATGCCGATACAGGTAGGTGCTAATGAAGGACAGTACATCGACATTGCGATACCGAAGGTATCTTCTTCTGCGCTTAATCTTGATGAGCTTGACTTGTCTACGGCAGAGGGATGTGAAAAAGCGATAACACAGATATCTGATGCGATATCGAGAGTGTCAAAGGTCCGCTCAGAGATGGGTGCCTACAGTAACCGTTTTGAGGATACAGTATCAAGTCTTGACAATACCTATGAAAATATGACAGCTGCTTTATCCAGAATTATAGATGTGGATATGGCAGATGAAATGACAACATATACGCAGTTCAATGTTATGCAGCAGGCAGGTGTCTCTATGGTGGCGCAGGCGAATCAGCTGCCGGAGAAGGTACTACAGCTTTTGCAGTAGCGGACATAATGAATAAGCGCAGAAAGGTCAGGTTTTGTATATGACAAAAGAGCAGATTAACGAATTTTCCATGAGAATCAGTCAGTCGAATAAGACACAGATTGTTGTGATTACTTATGAGATTATTAATAATTATTTAGAAACGGCCAAGGCTGCCATGGAGAAAGGGGAGACGGACGATTTTGTCTTTAACGTAAAGAAAGCAAGGCAGTTTATTAACCAGCTTTCTTCTGCACTTGATTTCCGATATGGCATTTCAAGAGAACTGATGAATTTATATATGTTTGCCAATGACTGTCTGTTGAAATCGGAGCTAAGAAGACAGGATGTGAATGTTTCTGAAGTAATGAAGATGATGTCTAAGCTTCATGATGCATTTGAAGAGGTCAGTAAGCAGGATACTTCCCTGCCACAGATGCAGGGGGGAAGTGTAGTGTACGAAGGACTTACTTATGGCAAAAATGGCATGGGAACGGTAATGGTCCGCAAATGAAAAAATGTGTGGGCAGTAGCCTGAAAGTAACGGAATGAGGATTGACATTGATGGATATGAAGTTTAAAAATATAACGACACTAAATTTAGATATTTACATGGAGGGAATTAAGGAGAGTTATCGACTGACACACAGAATTAGCAGGGCGTTTTCTTATGCATATGCAATTATCATGCTGGTAATTGCATGTGCGTTCTTTTTGTCTGCTGACAGATTGATAGGGGTATTTTTTCTGTTGTTTTTTCTGGTTATCTTTTTCTGGAATCTGGTTGGCTACAGACTGGGAACGAAAGGCAGTTTTTTGGACTTTGCAAAGCTTCACGGCTCACATTATCAGGTAGAGATGGAGTACAGATTTTATGAGGACAGATTAGAGCAGGAGACGGATAAGACAGAATTGACGGTGTTATACAATAAGATTGATGTTGTGTATGTGACGGATAAGCTGATACTGATCATATTCGATAAAAAAGTTATTATCATAGATAAGCTATCCTTTATTGACTGTAAGTACCAAGATGTGATAAAATTTATACAGCAGAACAATGTGAAAGTGACTTATATAAGAAGACAGGTTAACTCGGATTAATAACAATGAATTGGGGATGAGAAAAGGTGATGAAGCTTTTGAGAAGGATTTTACACATAGTGGACAATAGCCATACGATTAGTGCCATAAGACGGGGCATGATAATGGTGATTCCGATTCTTATGCTGGGTTCTATTGCGGTTGTCTTAAAGGAAATTCCGATTAACGGATATCAGCATTTTATCGGGAAGGCATTTGACGGCGCATTTTTGAAGATGTTTAGTTTCATGTATGACGCTACATTTGGCATGTTATCGGTGTATATGGTTATGTCCATTACGAATTGTTACATGAGTAGCAGAGGGACGAGCAGGAATTACGTGTTTGTTGGTGGTCTTACAGCAGTGGCCTCTTTCTTTGTGCTTGCCGGTGTGAATATGGAGAATATTAACGATGGCACATTGGGCACAAAAGGAATGTTTACGGCAATATTTACGGCAGTGATTGTTTCGAGGATGTTCATTCTCATTGTCAATAATGTGAAAATGCCGTTCCGGTTGTATGCAGATGGTGTTGACCTTGAATTTAATGATGCCATTCTGACGATGATTCCACTGGTGGCGATTACAGTTTTGTTTGCGATACTGAACTATCTTGTCTGTCAGGTATTCCAGGTGGACAGTTTTCAGAACTTTTATGTGCATATTGTCAATGTTATCTTTAAGGGCAGAGAGAGTTCGTTTATCAACGGATTTATGTATATTGTGATATCAGGTTTGCTATGGTTTTTTGGTATTTATGGCAGCGATGTGCTTGACAGCACCTTTGACAGAATGTTCAGTCCGAATCTGCCGGAGTTGTCAGATATGGCAGCAGAGGGTGGAAAACATGCGTCGCAGATATTGACACAGGAATTCTTTCAGGTATTTGTGATGATGGGAGGCTTTGGCGTGGCTTTTGGTCTGCTCATCTCCATCTTTATTTTCAGTAAGCGTAAAATCAGCAAGAACCTGATGAAGATTTCTGCCGTACCGATGATTTTTAATTTCAGTGATATTCTGTCCTTTGGGTATCCGATTATATTCAACCCCTATATGTTAGCGCCGTTTCTGGTGGTGCCGGCGGTGGCATATTGTGTGGCATACCTGGCGTTTTATTTTGATTTGGTACCGATGATTAGTCATCAGGTGGATTCCACCATGCCGATTCTGATAAGCGGATATATGTCTACAAGGTCCATATATGGTGTATTGCTGCAGCTATTAATATTGTTAATCAGTGTATTTATATATCTGCCGTTTGTGAAGCTGTATGACCGTTCTAAGAGCAGGAATGAAAAAGAGCGCATGCAGGAGTTGACCAATATTCTCAAGAAGGCAGAGGAGGAAAAGGAAGATATTGAGTTGCTGCGTCTTCCGGGAACACCGGGAGCATTAGCAAAGTGCCTGGCAGCAGATATCAAGGCTGCGATTGAGGATGAGGAGGTTGAACTGTATTATCAGCTTCAATATGACAATGATTATAACTGTATAGGTGCAGAGACATTGATGCGGTATAAGCATCCGATTCACGGCTATATTTATCCGCCATTAGTGGTTAAGATTGCAGATGAGGCAAGGATTTTAAGCAAGCTTGAGAGATATCTGTTCCTGCAGGCGGCAAGGGATTACAGAAAAGTGAAGGGCGTGACGAATAAGCCTTATAAGATTTCTGTCAATGTGACAATTGCTACGATTCTTGAGAAAGACTTCATAGAATTTTTGAGGAAATTAAAGGAAAATTACAAGATTGAAGACAATGAGATGTGCATTGAGATTACGGAACAAATGGCGATTAAGTCTGATAAGGAATTTGAGAATGCATTGAATGAGGTTAAGAAGTTAGGCTATATGATTGCCATTGATGATTTTTCGATGGGCTCTACTTCAATTAAGTATCTGCAGAAGAACCAGTTTGACATGGTAAAACTGGATGGCTCGATTGTCAAGGAAATGATGAATAACGAAAGAAGTAAGGATATTATTTCTTCTATCGTGTATCTTGCCCATTCCCTCAACTTCAGTGTGCTGGCAGAGTATGTTGAGACGGAGGAGCAGATTGAGGAGCTGAAAAAGGTAGGCTGCAATTATTATCAGGGCTATCATTTCAGTAAAGCCGTAGGCATTGATGATTTCTTAACTGAGCTCAAAGAGGAAAAAGAGGGAAGGAATAAGTTTAAGGAGGAGCATGAAAGAATGCTGGCAAAAGAGGCCGCAAAAGAAGCCGCAAAGGAGGTCGGGGCTTCCGGAAATAAGGCGGAAACTCAAGAATCAGGAAAGTAAAGAAACTATTTATTGGTATGCAGTATCGAAACAAAGCATTGCTTTGCCGGTAAAAACTGTGATATGTATACGATAGAATGCTACCAGCGGATATGCAGGAGGTATAAAAAAATGTCCGATTTATATAAAAAGCTGATAGATTACACCGATTCGGATTATTATCCTTTTCATATGCCGGGACATAAGAGAAATTTTAAAGAGGGGTTGAATCCGTATACTTATGATATTACGGAGATTGATGGATTTGATAACCTGCATGAGCCGATGGGAATTTTGAGGATTGCCATGGAAGAGGCGGCAAGGTTTTATGAGTCGGATAAGACATATTTTCTTGTAAATGGGAGCACATGTGGACTGTTGTCAGCCATATGTGCTCTAACAGCTAAAAATGACAGGATTCTTGTGGCAAGAAATTGCCATAAAGCAGTATATAATGCGATTTATCTAAACGAGCTGCAGCCTGTATATATTTATCCGGAGTATATAGAGGAATTTGGAGTATATGGCGGTATATCGCCATACAAGATACAATATTTTCTGGATGAGAATCCAGATATCAGAGTAGTGGTGATTACCTCTCCTACTTACGAGGGCGTGGTATCAAATATTGAGAAAATTGCAGAAATTGTGCATGAAAAAAAGGGAGTCCTGATTGTTGATGAAGCACATGGGGCTCATTTTGGAATGCATGCTGACCTTCCGAAAACTGCACTTTCCCAGGGCGCGGATGTGGTGATACAGAGCCTTCACAAGACCCTTCCGGCGTTGACACAGACGGCACTTTTACACATTAAAAGCAGTCGGGTGGAGGCAAAAAAGATAGAGGAGTATTTAAGAATCTATCAGACCAGCAGTCCCTCTTATGTACTGATGGCCAGCATTACGGAATGTATCAACACAATTAAGGGGGAGGGCATCTTTCTGTTTGAACCATATGTCAGGCGGCTTATGGTAATGCTAAAGCATGCGAAGGAGTTTACGCATATAAAGCTGATGGACAAAAGTATTGTTGGAAAAAACAGTGTGGCTGATTTTGATATCTCTAAGTTTGTCATTTCATTGAAAGGAACAGGGCACACAGGAAGGTGGCTTTACGATAATCTTCTTGAAAGATTTCACCTGCAGTTAGAGATGTGCAGTGGAGACTATGCCATTGCCATGACCTCAATCATGGACAGTGAGGAGGGGCTGCTAAGACTCTTTAAGGCATTGGTTGAGCTTGACAGGGATTTGAGAGTGTATGGAGAGGACTTAAAGAAGAGTACAAATGAAATGACGCTCATGGATTATAGGCTGCCAACGGCGATTGTGTCGGAGAGTATCAGTGCCGCCAGAGGGAAGGAAAGTGAGCCGTTAAAGCTTGAGAGGGCTGCAGGCAAGATTTCAACGGAATATGTCTATCTCTATCCTCCGGGGATACCGGTGATTGCACCGGGAGAAATTGTGACAGGCGAAGTAATTTCGCTGATTCAGAAATATAAAAAAAGTGGTCTGCAGATACATGGCACCGGTGAACGAAATGCCGGTACGATTCATGTGATAAAGGAAAATTTTAAGAGAATCAACCTGGTGCAGGGATTTTATCATTAAAGGAGGACACTGGTTTGGGAAAAATATTTTATGTGATGGGAAAGAGTTCGTCGGGAAAGGATACAATATATAACAGGCTGATGAAGGATTTGCATCCGGTGCTTAAGACGATAGTAGGCTATACGACAAGGCCGATGAGAGAAAATGAGGTAAACGGCAGGGAATATTTTTTTGTCAGTGAGGAGGAGTTACGAAGACTGGAGAGAGAGGGAAAGGTAATAGAGTGCCGAAGTTATAACACTGTATATGGCACATGGTATTACTTTACGGTGGATGATGAGCAGGTAAATCTTGACAGATATAATTATCTTCTGATTGGTACGCTTGCGTCATTTACGAAGGTGGCAGATTATTATGGAGCAGACGAAAGAGGAGAAAAGCAAGTGATTCCCATATATATCAATGTGGAGGATGGAGAGAGGCTTATCAGAGCAATTTTGAGGGAAAAAAATCAGTCATGTCCCGGATATCAGGAGGTCTGCAGAAGATTTTTGGCAGACAGCGAGGATTTTTTGGAGGAAAATATAAAGCAGGCAGGCATTGAAGCAGTATATGAGAATGATGATATAGAGAAATGTTGTGAGCAGATTAAAAGAATGATTGAAGGAACGATTCGCAGGCAGGGTAGAATTTAAAATTGTATCGGAGAGGGTTTTATGGTACAATAAAAAAAACAGTTGTTTGGAAAGGTGGTACTGATGGTATGGATATGAGAATTAATGAGATATTAAATGCGACGCAGACGACTCAGTCCAAACAGGTAAAAGAGGGGGACGGCACTTTTAAATTTATGCTTGCCAGCAATATTGAAGAGACGGAGCTGCAGGCGAAGGTGTGCTCCATGATGAATGAGATATCTGAGCAGGGTAAAAAAATCGCTAAGCGTACAGATGTCCGTGATATGCGCAGATATCGCCAGTTGATTAAAGATTTTATTAATGAAGTGGTGTACCGCTCCCATGAATTTTCGAGAGAGAATTTTTTAGATAAGAGAGGCAGGCACAGGGTGTATGGTATTGTCAGGCTGGTTGACGAGAATTTGGATAAATTAGCGGAAGCACTTCTTAAGGATGAGAAGGATAACATAGAGATATTAAATCTTGTGGATGAAATCAGGGGACTTCTGTTGGATATCATCACATGAAGCATATTGAGCGTATGCAGGTTGTGAGTGACGGCAGTTACCATGGAATGGTATCCCGGGTGAAGAGGAAAGGAGTGACGTGTATGGCAGGTTTTAGTGATATATTGGGAAATGATAATATTGTAGAGCACTTTAGAAAAGCGATACAGAGTGATAAACTTTCCCATGCCTATATTATCAATGGTGAGAAAGGAATGGGGAAGAAGACGGTCGCAAAAGCATTTGCGATGACATTGCTGTGTGAGAAGAAGGGCAGTGAACCATGTATGGAATGTCATTCCTGCAGGCAGGCATTGACAGACAATAATCCGGATATTATTTATATTGCGCCGGATAAACCGACGGCACTGTCAGTTGACCATATTCGGGAGAAACTTGTGAATGATGTGGGATATAAACCATACAGCTACAGCCATAAAGTGTATATTGTAGAAGGGGCAGAGCTCATGAATGTGCAGGCACAGAATGCCATTTTGAAGACGATAGAGGAACCGCCGGAATATGCAGTGGTTATGCTGCTCACAGCCAATGTGGGACATTTACTTCCAACGGTTATGTCCAGATGTATTACCCTTAATATGCAGCCACTGAAAGCAGAAGTGATTAAGGAATATCTGATGAAAAAGGATAAGGTGGTGGACTATCAGGCAGATGTGGCGGTGTCCATGGCGGGAGGTAATCTGGGCAGAGCGAGGGAACTGGCAGTTTCACAGGAATTTGCCGGAATGCTTGAAGAAGTTCTGCAGATGTTAAAATATATCGAGGATATGCAGGCATATGAAGTAGCAGCGGCTGTCAAACGTGCGGCTGACTATAAGTTCAGATTTGATGATTATATAGACGTTATGATTTTATGGTTTCGGGATGTACTGATGTACAAGGCATCTATGAATGTCAATAGTCTGATTTTTAAGCAGGAGATTGTCACTATTAAAAAGCAGGCGGCGAATACCTCCTATAATGGAATTAATGAGATACTTGATGCAATGGATAAAGCGAAGGTCAGAATCAATGCAAATGTTAATTTTGATGTTGCTATTGAAATGATGTTCCTTACCATACGCGACCATATATAATGTTTAGGTGACACATGCAGGAATGGAGAAATATAAATCATGGTGAAAATAATTGGAGTGAGATTTAGAAAGGCGGGCAAGATATATTATTTTGCGCCGGCATCATTAAATATTGAAAAGGGAAGTCATGTCATTGTGGAGACGGCAAGAGGGGTAGAATACGGGACGGTTGTGCTGGGTATCAGAGAGATTGAGGAAAGTGAAGTGACATTGCCTCTTAAGAGTGTCATCCGGATTGCGACACCTGAGGATGATGAAACCGAGGCAAAGAACAGAGAAAAGGAAAAAGAGGCCTATAAGATTTGTCTTGAGAAGATTGCGAAGCATGGCCTTGAGATGAAATTAATCGATGCGGAATATACATTTGATAACAACAAGGTATTATTTTATTTTACTGCCGATGGAAGAATTGATTTCAGAGAACTTGTCAAGGATTTGGCAGCAGTATTTAAGACAAGGATAGAGCTTCGTCAGATTGGTGTCCGGGATGAGACAAAGATTATGGGAGGTTACAGCATATGTGGGAGACCGCTTTGCTGCAGCACGTATCTGACAGATTTCGCACCGGTGTCTATTAAGATGGCAAAGGATCAGAATTTGTCCCTGAACCCGACAAAGATTTCAGGAATGTGCGGAAGGCTGATGTGTTGTCTCAAGAATGAGCAGGATACCTATGAATATCTCAATAGCCGTCTGCCGGATGTGGGAGACAGGGTTACCACCTCAGACGGGCTCAAGGGAGAGGTGCACAGTGTGAGTGTGTTACGGCAGCTTGTCAAGGTACTGGTGGAGGTAAATGATGAGAAGGAACTCAAGGAATATAAGGTCAGTGAATTGAAATTCCGCCATAAAAAGCGGCGTGATACAGTGAATCTGGGTGATGATGCAGAGCTAAAGCAGTTAGAGGCATTAGAGCGTAGGGAAGGAAAATCAAAGATTAATGATTGAGAAGGATTTACTTACGATAAGTGACAAGGAGATATGCGGCGGAGTGGTTTTGAAAGAAGGGGAGCGCATTGATGATCTGGAGCGCAATGGTTACAAAATCATTCAGAATAAGCAGAAGTTTTGTTTCGGCATGGATGCCGTATTGCTCAGTGGCTTTGTGAAAGTGCTTGAGGGGGAGGAAGTACTTGACTTAGGAACCGGAACAGGCATTATACCGATTTTGTTGGAGGCAAAAACAGAAGGGAAGCATTTTACCGGATTGGAGATACAACCGGTAAGTGCGGAGATGGCCGGCCGGAGTGTGGCACTGAATGGAATAGAGAGTAAAGTTAAGATTGTATGTGGAGATATTAAAGAAGCGGAGCAATATTTTAAAAAGGCCTCTTTTGATGTAGTGACATGTAATCCGCCCTATATGAATGACAGACACGGCATTAAGAATCCCGAGTTGCCTAAGGCAATTGCCAGACATGAGATTTTATGTAATCTTGATGATGTCGTGAGAACAGCAGCACTGATGTTAAAACCGGGAAAACGGTTTTATATGGTGCACAGACCTCACAGGCTCACGGAGATTATCCTAAAGCTGAAGGAGTACAGACTGGAGCCTAAGAGAATCAAGTTCGTCCATCCTTTTGTGGATAAGGAGGCCAATATGGTGCTGATTGAGTCTGTGCGTGGCGGCAAAAGTATGATAAAGGTGGAAAAACCCTTGATTGTTTATCGAGAGGTCGGGAAATATACAGATGAGATTTATGATATATATGGATATTGATTCGCAGTCAAAATAAAAGGTTTTGTGAGGTAGCCTGTCATGTATGGAAAATTATATTTGTGTGCGACACCTATAGGAAATTTGGAGGATATCACCTATAGGGTGCTTCGGATTTTGAAGGAGGCAGATGTCATAGCAGCGGAGGATACAAGGCACAGTATCAAGCTGATGAATCATTTTGATATCCGCACCCCTATGACAAGCTATCACGAATTTAATAAATATGATAAAGCGGATACACTCATAGGAATGCTTAAGGAGGGTAAAACGATTGCCCTTATTACTGATGCGGGAACACCGGGTATCTCTGATCCGGGAGAGGTGTTGGTTGAGAAATGTTTTGAAGAGGGCATTGAAGTTTCATCAGTGCCGGGACCGGCAGCTTGTATTACAGCTCTTACGATGTCGGGACTCTCTACGAGGCGGTTCGCTTTTGAAGCGTTTTTGCCGAGGGAAAAGAAGGAGAGACGAAGAATCCTCGAAGAGCTTAAGAATGAGACAAGGACAATCATTATTTATGAGGCACCCCATCATTTACGGGAAACACTGTCAGAACTCAGAGAGGCATTGGGTAACAGGCGGGTTACGCTGTGCAGGGAACTGACAAAAAAGCATGAAGAGGCGCACAGGGTAACGCTTGATGAGCTGGTGTCACGGTTTGAGGCGGAGGACCCCTTGGGAGAGTGTGTTCTGGTCATAGAGGGAAGACCTTACCGTGAGATTATAAAGGAAAAAGAACAGGAATGGCTGGAATTGTCTGTTGACGAGCATATGAACTATTATATACAGCAGGGCATCAACAGAAAAGAGGCGATGAAAAAGGTGGCAAAAGACAGAGGGGTCAGTAAGAGAGATATTTATCAACATCTTATCAGAGAAGAATAAAAACAGGCTATGTATTATTATATATGCATGGGTAAATGCAAATAATAATGCATAGCCTTATAAAATGGGGTATGTTATAAGCTAATCATTCATATGCTTTACGATATATTCTTCATATCTTTTCTGTGAAGCATTCAATTCCATATTCATATTCATTTCAATCTCTTCTTCCATTAGTCTTTCGGCTGATTCATCAGCTACCTCATTAAACTCTACTAATGCGGATTCAAGGTCTTCAATGTGGAATGAATTATCCATAGTATGTCTCCTCCTTCTGTATATAGATTCCGTTTGTCATTATTTTTATACATTATAGCACAAGTGCGGGATTTTGGCTATGTGTATTTAAAAAAGCTTTAAAAAAGTGATACTAAAAATGCTTAAATATCTTATAGAATTTATATTCTTAATGTGGTACATACTCTTGAGAGTAGCCTTTCAAACGTTTGTGGGTGGCAGTGTCGCAGGGGAATACCTTCGGTATTAAAAAGGCAAAGCTACAGTTAGGAGAATGGTATATGAATTATAATGTAGATTTTGATATAGCGGCAATCGTCATCTGGTTGTTTATAATATTCTGCATAATTTTTAAAAAAATTCTGATTAAAACTTCTAATAAGATATTTTTATGTATTATACTGACCGGTTTTGTTGCGTCTGTTGCGGATGCAATAGGTTCTGTTGGAAATTCACATCCGTATCATCACAGCTTTTTTTATTTGGATTTCTGGAACTATACATTTTTAAGTGTACATAATGTGACATCGTATCTGTTTGCAATGTATATTATCTACATGTTGGGAATTAATTACCGGTTGAGTAAACGGAAGTTTGTGATTGTGTCAATTCCGATAGCGGCAACGCTTCTCGCATTGCTTAGTAATCCGCTTGTTCACGGCGTTTTTTATTATAATGAGGACAGGATATATAGTCATGGACCTTTCATCTGTCTGTTATATGCGGATGCATTTATTTATGTGGTTCTGTCTATTTTTATGATTATAAAGTATCGTGGTGCCCTTACAAAGGTAAAATATCTGGTGCTGCTTTTATTTGCTGTATGCAGCGCAGTGCCTATTGTGATACAGTTGTTTTATCCGGAGCTGCTGATAGAACTTTTCTTCCAGTCACTGGGAATGTTAGGAATTATGATTTCCATTGAAAGTCAGGATGAAATCGTCAATTCTATTACTAAGGTCTATAACAGATTTGCTTTTTTAAGAGATGTGGGAATCGCGATTAAGGCTGGGAATCATTTACAGATACTCACAGTAAAAATTCCGAGTGCAAGTTATTATAATACGGCAATCGGTATTACTTCTATGAATGATATCATGAGAGAGATTGCGGAATATCTTAATTCCGTAGATGCTGATATATCCTGCTATGATTGTGAAAATGGTCATTTTGCGTTTATCATATACAGGCGTTCACAGCAGCAGGTGCGGAATCTGGGAGCAGAGATTAAAAGGAGATTTGAATCAGAATGGATTACCAAGGATTTAAGAATTATATTTCCGGCACAGTTATGCATCATTCAGATACCGACAGAGGCAGATACGCTTGAGCGATTGTTAATGATGGTGGATGCCCCGTATGAAAATTCCAGTGGAGAATCTGAATTTATCGCATCGGGAGAATTTGGCGCTTATCACCGCGAGATTATTATTGAAAAGCTCATTAAGAAGGCGCTGAAGGATGGTACTTTTCAGGTGTGGTATCAGCCGATATGGGACAGAGAGCATAACTGCGTACATTCCGCAGAGGCATTAATCAGACTGATTGATGATGAACTCGGGTTTATATCGCCGGAGGAATTTATTCCTATAGCGGAAAAAAACGGAACGATTATTGATATCGGTATTTTTGTATTTGAAGAAGTATGTAAGCTATATACGGAGCAGAAGCTTCAGAATATGGGGATAGAGTACATAGAGGTAAATCTGTCGGTAGTACAGTGTATGCATAGAAAATTGATTGA
>CACXFV010000055.1 GCA_902767015.1 uncultured Lachnospiraceae bacterium
ATAAGCTTTTCTTTTGAATTTTATTTGGCGGATACGCCACACCGACGAAATGCGAAGCATTTTGGAGGTTGGCTCTGAACAGTTACAGAAACTTAATGAACCGCTCCTTCTTTTCATCTATCATACACCAACAGCCGTGACCGGTCAATACGAATTGATCCGTCACGAACATCTCCTCTTTATTGTTTACGCAGATATTTTTGTATTATACCGTTTTTGCAATGACAAAGTAGTAACAAACATACCATCATCAAAGAATGAAATTCCTTTAATCAAAATTTTTATGTATCTATTATCATATGATGTGTATTATATCGACATCGAGATTTTAGTATTGTATAATATCGTTACATTGAATCTGGAATTGAACACTTCGAACCATTACGCGGTCAGGAAAGGATTATGAATATTATGGGCGGAGAGATTATTACCACTGAAGCCGACAGAATCTTTTTAGCCGGTGAAGAACAGGGATTGCAACAAGGCGAACGAATACGGCTTCTCTAACGCCTACTGCTGCTTGATCTCCTGAATTTTGAAACACCGGCAGAACGATATCAATCTGCCGGTGCTGATGTTCCACTATGACATTGAGGAATCTTGCTGTCTAATCTTCTTGCCTTGTAGCAAATGACAGCCCTCTGCTATGACAAAACTGTGACATAGCGTTTTTTGGTGTCCGGACATCCGGGCATTGCATGAACAATAGCAGGAATACCCGGGGGTAGGTTATGCATTGGTAATATCCCGGGTATTCCTGTGCTTGACATTACTCAGATATTATTGCAGTCCGCCCATCTTCGGTGCCTCCAGCTTTGGCTCCTCTTTAACCGGATTCTCAAGCTGCTTCTCTGCCTGTTTCTCCAGCTGTGCCTGCTTCTCTGCCTGCTTAACCTCCAGTAAGTTCTTCTGGATATCGGCAATGGATTCCTTCACAAAACCGTTGGCCGCACCCTCAAAGGCAAATTCACCCAGTGTACCGGCGCCGATATACTCCGTTGCTTTCTGAAACTGTGGCAGCGTCTCCATGGTTTTCTCAATCTCCTTCTCAGAGCCAACCGGCAGCTTAGCACCCCGCTTCTCCATCACATCGATAAACTTCTCTGCCACGATATCCCTGACACAATTCTCGGCAAGCTTTCGGTTCTCGCCTACTAACGGTGTCTTGTTCTTGATCATGTCATGCAGGGTATTCACTGCCGTCCTTGCCTTATCAATAAAGACCTTATGTACCGGTGATGCCGTTTTCTCGGCTGTATCATACTTAAGAAGCGAACTGTTCTTGATATTCTCCAGTGCTTCCGGCTCTTTTTCCTGCATCTTCTCATATTTAACATCCTTATGAAGCTGTTCGATTGTCGGCAACCCCTTTAACTGAAACTGCTCCATCGGATTCGGATTTTTCAGATCGTGAACGACCTGCAAATCTTTCAATGCCGAGCCATCTAACACCTTCGGCATCAATGCGTAATAATTATCCTTGTCAGCAAAGCCTCTCGTCAGTTCTAACATATCCTTGTTCATTGTCAGTAACATCGCATCCTGCGCCATACGTAAGCTCGCGTCTCCCACAAACCGGTCAGAGTATGGTAACTCCGGATGATTCTGGTTAACCTCCTGCATACTAAGCTGTGTCACCTTCTCCTGTATGGCATTCATCATGACCTTGTTACCATGATATTCAATATTACCATTTTTCTCAATATCCATAAAGATATTCTGTTTCTGCTGGGCATTACTGGTCATATCTCTTAACGGTCCTAATTTTCCCGTTACATGTCCCTGTAGATCCTCATAGTTCTTAATCTGCGGATTCTCCTTGTTTGCCAGAGCCACAATCTCCTCCTGACAATGCGCCATCTCCTGCCACGCATCAAAAGCGACAAAGCCCAGATTTTCCATCAGCATCGCATTTTTGTCAAATATATAATCCGGATTGTTAAAGTCAATCTTTTCTGCCAATTCGTTGTTGATTTGATACACCTGCTTGTGTCCCTCGTAAATCTGCTCAGCCAGCCACTGCTGGTTCTCCGGCGTCTTCTCCTGCATCCTCCGAAAGACCTCGTCAAATCTTTGTGCCTTTTCTTCTGTTAACTGCTTCGAATCCATCAGCTGTTCTGCCGTATATTTTCCTTCTGCCGCCAACGACATAACCGCCACGCTGAACGCAGCCCACCTGAAGGTAGAATATCCTGCAGGTGATTTGGATTCTGTGATATCTTGCTCATTATACTTATTACCCAAGAATACCTCACGATTCTTCCGGACATCATACTGCCCGCTAACCTTCTCTCTCTCCTGAAAACGCTGTTTCATACCCGCGACATACTGGCTTTTTTCATAATCTTCCTTTATCTGTGCCTTTTTTACATTCTCCCTGTATTCCGCGTTCATCTCTGCCTGCAGGTCATCATCTTTCTTGCGCTCTCTTTCGTTATTCAAGATCGTGATGGACTTCAGATTCGCATTCAGATGCCTGCGAAGCTGACCAACCGCCTCTACTCTCTCCTTGGCATAATCGCCCTTCGGATCCGTCTTATAGTCCAAGTATTTTACCGCCAGGCTGTCTACGCTGCGCGCCATCTTGTCATAAGCCGCAATCTCCTTCATGGTTGGCTCTGTGCCTTTCTTTGCCATCGCCTGGGCCATGGTCTTCAGCTTTTTAAGCTCCTCCTTTAAATCCTTGAACTGCTGGGAAGATTTTTTAAAGATTGAATCGTGGTCGTTCAGCTCATCTAACATTCCTGAGACAATCTTCGCGTTTTTTTCCAAAGCCTTTTTGTCTAAGGAATCAATCCCGTACTCTTTTTTATCTTCTTCATAGAGCAGTCCGGACTCATTGACAGCTTCCGTCACATCCTTCTTAAACTTCGAAACCTCTTTTTCATATGCCGCCGCATATTTATCATTCAGCTTCTTCGCCGCCTCCGGCAGCTTCACATCCTTATATTCCTTCGCCAACGTATTCGTGCCGATGGATTTTAATTCCCGATAAATCTCCTCCTGCCCATTTGCTTCCACCAGATCCTTGAACCGGTCGGAATTCACGATGGTGTCATGGTACAGCTTTCTTAACTTCTCCACCCCGTCAGGCTGCGACAACAGCACCTGCACATCGCTGACATGATACTTCTGGGAATTATTGATGAACCTTTCCTTTGCCATCTTTGTCTTTGGATTACTGTTTTTTAGCACATCATGATTGCAATCAGAATATTCTAAAGACTGCATATCAGGGCATTCCACTCCCAAATCCTGGAGCAGCCGGTCCATCATTTTGTCTTCCTTATCCACGGCACCGTCAACCTCACTCTTTGTGAGATTACCGAGGAAATTGCTGAACAACAGCTCCTCCACCATCGCTTTTCTTTCCTTGCTGCCCGCTTTCGGCGGATTATTAATCATCTCACTTTTCAACACCGAGGTTTTTCCCACGAGCTGCTGCTGCTTTTCAAGGGTTGTCACCTTCATCTTCTCGATATCGTTATACTCTGCCGTACCGGTGGCATTGAATGGCGGCTGACCGTACAGTCTGCCTGCCAGCATCGCTGCCTCCGCTTCCGTATTGAAAAAACTGGCAGAGGATTCCGTATCATATACGCCGAGCTGTTGTACAGAGCGGGTAGTGGCATCAATAAATGAGTTTAACATCGCCTTCGCTTTCTCCGGCTTGCCGTTTTTGTACTCCTCAATGGCATCCTTCGCCTCCTGCCTTGCCGTTGGCAGCAGGTCAGTAAATTCCCCATGACGATTATCGCCATCCACATAGTTTTGCAGCACCATGGTACTGTTAAAGGCAAGTACATCGCCACTGCTGCCGATGGAAGAGCTCGTTAGAATCTTCTTATCCAGTCTGTCCTTCCGTAAAATTGCCCCCATGACGATACCCGTCACCATCTCCTCGGTAAGTCCCTCAGGAACATCAATTTCAATCTTGTCATACTGCTCCTTTGTCGGAAACGGTCGACTTCCTGATTCCTCACCAAACATCTTACCCTTAGGACCATAACGTTCCACATGCTTTTGATATTTCTTCTTTGCGAGTTCTGCACGCTCTCTATAACTCTTCGCATAGCTTTCTGCCCGCTTCTTATCATTTTTATCTTTCTGATACTTTAATCTTGGCATACCTCTACCTCCTTGCGTATTGTTTATGCTATTCTTGCACTTTTTCTATATTACATTGATTATACAAAACAATCTATGACAAATCAGTGACAATTACGGGCGATCAGTGCCACACTGTCATTTTTCCCGGATACCATCTCTGTCTTCTATCATACAGCAACAGCCGCAGCATATCAATATCAGTTTGATTTGCTGCGGCTGTCTGTTTGACTATTTGCCTTTTTTACTTGTCTTTTTTACTGCAAGCTGCTACGAATCCACGTCAGCATCCCCTGTTCAATCAGCAGGGTACTACTTTTATTCAATCGTCAATATATCAGAAAATAGATTATACTGTTTTTTTCTTTTCCTCCACTACAGCGATCATAACCACTGAAACGGCCAATAAGCCTGCAAATACACTTACCTCAGCAGCCGTCGACATATCTCCGGTCTTTGGTGCTCCTGCAGCTTTTTGTGTCGTGTCATTCGTCTTTGCCTGCTGATCTGTATTCGTGTTCTGTGTTTTGTCATTACCGGCCGTATTCTGATTGTCCGTCTTTGCTGCTCCATCTTCCGTTTCCTTACCATAGGCAATGTTCACCGTTACCTGATAATTGCCATAGCGCTCATGAACATCTGATTTTCCTTCCTGATATTCCGTGGTTTTTACATTTTCATGCTTTGCTGTAGCAATGGTCTTGACTGCCTCCGGTTGTGTGGACACGATTTCAAACTCTGTTTCTTTGATCACTAATTTAAAAATACTGTTATCCTTATCACCGACTACGATCTTACCGTCAACGATATTAAAATAAATGGTGTCATCCACTATCTCTGCACCTGATGCCTCAACCACCGGCTCCAAAATATATTTATACAAAAATCCGATGTCCCCGCTTTCACTAACGGAAGCAAAAAAGCCTAAATTGTAGGAATTGTCACCTGTCAGATCGATGGTGAGGGTTTTATCGCCGTATTCAATTGTCTCGCCGATATAATCCATTCTCATGTACTTATCTTTCATATACTCATTGTCAAATGTAAGCTTCACTACCTGTGCACCGTCAAACAATCCTGCCAAATCCGCATCAAGTTCTGGATCGATTTCAACTTCAACGCCGTTAAACCAAACATTTCCCATTGAAAAATCAGAATATAACGATGGGAAGTCCTTGGCAGCCTCTTTATTATACATCACTTCAATGGCCGATAAAACAGATTGATACGCACTCTGTGTGAGTTCATTTTTCTCACCCATATAGATCACATTTTCGTCCTCGTCTGCGATCAGCTGGTAAGCCATTTTTAAACTTTTTCCCATTTGATTGCCGCTTGAGCCATTTTCAAGAATTTCTGTCATAATATCAAATTCTTCCGGTGTTAAATAGTAATCGCTTAAATCCACCAACGGCACCTTCTTATCAATATCCATCTTCACAGAATAATAAGTGCCATTTTCTTTAATCTCAAAGCCTTCGTTTTCTACCGTATAATTCCGAATGTCAGGCGAATTTAACGTATCATTGAGTTCTCCTTCTTCATAACCGTTTACCTGTCCGATACTGTCCGCCAGGATCATAACCATCATCACTTGTTCATCTGTGATATGCTCATAGCTCAAAATGCTTCCGTCCAGTTCCCAACTGAACACGCTTGCATATTCTTCCGGATCTGTAACAGAAATACGCAATACATCCGGTTCGTATTCATCGGTTGAAGCAGAGTAAATATAACCATAGTCTTTATAAGACTCCACGGTGCTGCTGTTATTAAAGACCTCTGCAACCTCCTCTAACGTGTGCTCTGCCGCAAATGCGTTTGTCTGAAATATCCCTGCTGCTAAAACAGCAACGGACAGTGCCATAATTGTGTTTCTCACTTTCATTATTCTCTTTCCTTTCTGTTTTTAGTTTTTCAATTTTAATTATTTTTGAACTGTTAATCATTAACTTTTCGCTTTGCCGTCTGCAATCCTTTTGACGCCTTAGAAGTACTTTTTACACTTGCACCTCCACCTTTAATCCAGTTGCTTTTTCATCGTCAAAATATTATGTCCGTCCTTATATTCATAGGCAATATTGTCCATTGATTTTTTGACCATAAAAATCCCCAATCCGCCGATTTGTCTGTCCTGCGCCTTCAATGTCACATCCGGATCCTCCTTTGCCAGCGGATCATAAGGAACTCCCCTGTCAATAAAGGTCATCACAACCGTCAATGGTTCTTTCTCGATCTCCACACGAATGGTTGCCGGTCCCACTTCCGGATTGTACGCATAATGCGCAATATTGACGAAAATCTCCTCCACCGCAATATCAATCTGCATTTGCAGCTTCATCGAACAATCATATTGTTCCAACTGTTCATCCACAAATGCAATCACCGTATCTAAGTTCTCTACCTTCGCCTCAATGTCCATTTCTTTCATCTTCATACCCATGCCCGTCCATAGCATTTATCCTTTCCTGATATTTCTATTTATTATATCTGCAATTCTTTATCACTAAACCCTGCTTTTTTATCGATAGTTACTATTCACAGTTAATTAGAAATTAGTAATCTGACTCTTCGTGCTTGCACGTAAGAGGCTGATTATTAATTTCTAATCAACCTGTCAAAGATGCTAAGCTTCGCTTAGCAGGAACCTCATCCAAACCGAATGCCCAGTTGCGTATGCAACAATAGAGTTTAGTCAATACTTGTTACAAGTATTGGCTAAACGAGGGCATGAGGTGCGGGGTGAGGTTGGCTGTGAATAGTAACTATCGATACCTGCCGCTATTATATTACCGCTTGCGGCATTTCCCTGCCGCATATAGTTTTTCATTGCCGGCTACAGCATTTTTACACTCAGCATTGTCAGGTCATCAAACTGCGGTGCCGTTCCTACAAAAACATCTACCGACCGCTTGACACCATTCAGTATCTCCTGCGGTGACACGTCCTTGTGCTTATTAAGCGCCTCTAACATTCTGTCCGTTCCAAACAACTCATTATCTGCATTGGTTGCCTCCGGCACGCCATCTGTATAGACAAACAGCGTAGCACCTTTCTCCAGCACAAAATCATACTCCGTATAACGAACGCCCTCCATGCCGCCGATGACAAAGCCATGCTTATCCTTTAACAGTTCAAAAGAACCATTCGTCTGCTTGATGGCCGGATACTCATGTCCTGCGTTGGCTGCCACCACTCTGCCGGTGGCAATCTCCATAATGCCCAGCCAAACCGTTACAAACATGTCTTCTCCATTACTCATACAGATCTGCGTATTGGTTTTCTCCAGAATCTCCTTCGGACTATAGCCAAGCATGGTAAAATTGGCAATCAATATCTTAGAAACCATCATAAACAGGGCTGCCGGAACGCCCTTGCCCGACACATCTGCGATCACCAGTGCCAGATGTTCCTCATCTATCAAAAAGAAATCGTAAAAATCTCCGCCCACCTCTTTCGCCGGTGTCATCGATGCATAGATATCAAATTCTTCTCTGTCTGGAAATGCCGGGAAAATATTCGGCAGCATATCCGCCTGAATCTTTGTCGCCAGCGACAGCTCTGTACTGATTCGCTCTTTTTCTGCAGTAATGTTGGTGATCTGCTTGATGTATCTCTGAGAGCGCTCTGTCAGTTTCTTAAACGCCTCCGCTAACACCTCGATCTCATCGCCCGTCCGGTAGGCATCGTCCATTCGGAAATCATGGGTATACCCGTTAATCTCGCTGACCTCCTTTGTGATCAACTCAAGCGGCTTTACCACCCGCTTTCCAAAGATCAGCGAAGAAATGATGCCGCCGATTAAAATGATCGACACCAGTATCACGATGGTTCGAAGAGAGTTTCGACTGTTATTCTTTATTTTTCGCAATGCCGCCCGGTTGATCAGATCATACTCCTTTGTCATCAGGGCTGTCGGCTGATCCAACATTTCTTTATCGATAATGGTTAACAGCGTCCAGCCAACGCTCTGTACAGGCGAGCAGCCGATGTAATACGCCTTATCTCCAATATTAACAATCTCCACCTGCTCTTCTCCTGCTAACGCCTTCTTGATGTACGCTGCCAGCTCTTCGTTTTCATTTTCTCGCAGATCTCCTGCGTGTGCGGAGTCTTCCACCTTAAAAACACCTTCATTTTTTCCCGAAAAGATCACCTTTCCATATGCATCCACCACGCAGGCGATTCCTTTCTCCTCACTGCTAATCTGCCGAATGGCAGCCTCCATATTATCCAAAAAGAGGTCCGCGCCTACCACCGCCACAAGCTCACCGTCCACATACACCGGTGCGGAACAGACAATCCCGTATTTTCCCGTAAAGGCATCCAGCTCAACACCGGTATAATAGACATCTCCCGCTTCCACGGCACCTGTATACCATGGCCGCTGTCTGACCGGAAGGGTCAGCACTCTGCCCTCCTCATCGAACTTTGCACCGGAACGGTTATCAGCGATCAGCACGAGTCCCTTCGGTGAGGCAATAAAGCAGGAAGAAAGATTATCCGCGCAGTCGTATATGCCATACAGGATGCTCTCCAGATTGCCAAGCAGCCTTACCGTCTCCGCTACCACCCCATCGGTCTTATCGATGCCCTCTTCATAAATAACCTGTACCACGGTCTCGCCGTCACGTTCCTTCACCGGCTCTTCCACCGGGTGTCCGCTGTAATTCTCCTGCAGTGTATACACATGATAAGCCGCCTCCGACAGCATCAGAACATTGGTCTTTAACTCGGAAAAAATATCGTCTGCTATGTAACTCTCTAACTTCACGTTCATCTCCAGTGACGACTTCGCCACGGCATCCATTGTCTGTGACGAAATCCCTGTAATGTTCTCCTTCTGCATTTTCGACGTATCCTTGGTTAACCCGGATAGGTCTCTCACCAGATACACTGCCACCGTTGTATACGCAAGGATCAATGCAATGATCGTTAACACACACAAATTAAAGATCTTCTGCTGCAGTCCTCCGATTGTAATGTTAAAATACTTTTTCATATATTTCTTTCCTTCTATCTACAATAGATTCCCAAAATCTCTACACTTTATAAAAATTTATCCAATCTATTATACATTATCAGGTATGACAAAGTCGTGACAACTAAAAATGTCTTTCTTTAAAATTCATCACTACCAAACATATAAAACAATTCAGAAAGAAATAAAGACATATAATACTATAGTCCGGAAGAACATTAATAATCGCTACACACCTGTATTTTCAAGTGTTGTAGCGATTGTGTCTTTCAACTGTCATGAATAGGAAAGTTAAAAGATATTCTTCAAATAGCTGTAAACTAAACGGTTACTCTTTTTTAATTACCATTGGAAAAGAATCCTGCCAGACTGGCTGCAAGACTGGACGCCGGCATAGACTGAAGCCATACATGACCCGGTCCTGTCACTACCGTATTAAAAAAGCCCTCTCCGCCGAAAAACTTATTCTTTAATCCTGGTACAGTCTTTATCTCCATCTTACACGTAGCGCTCATAGCTGCAAGATTTCCTGTGTCTATCACAATCTGCTGTCCCTGCTCCAAATCATATTCTACTACATGACCGTCAAACTCCACGAAACAAAGCCCGTTGCCGGAAACCTTCTGCATAATAAAACCTTCTCCTCCAAACAGACCGGTGCCGAGATTCTTCTTGAAATGAACTGAAAGCTCTACACCTGTCTCAGAGGCAAGAAAAGCTGATTTCTGAAGAATCATCGGTGAAGAAGGTGTAATCTCAAATGCCTTAATAGAACCCGGAAAGCTTGATGCCATGGCAATCATGCCTTCTCCCTTCTCTGCGGTATAGATATTCTGAAAAATAGATTCGCCTGAAAATGCTCTTCCGAACATCTTGCCTATGCCACCGCCGGATGTCTCCATTTTCATATTCGGTGACATCCATGTCATCCCACCACCCTGTGTGATGATTTTTTCTCCTGCGTCCAGATTGCAGATTACTACCGGCAGATTGCCTCCTTGAATTTCATACTTCATCATTAATTCCTCCACTTTATTATATTTTATTAAAAACATTTCTGCTGTTTTTCAATCGTTTCTGTGGCTTGTAATAGTTCAAGGTATCATTACAAATTCCACATTGGGTTTCATTCTGATTAATCAGTCGGACGTTGGAATGTATTCAAACACCATTAGGTTATCTATGTCTTCGGAATCATCATCCCATTCTACTGTATTTCCCTTGAACGTAAGCGTGCCGGAACCGTCTGTATATTCTGTTGTATCAGATGCAACTGTGCCGTCATCATTATATTCTACGTTTCTGCAAGTAGAATCCTGATAGGAAACAAGGATGCTATCCTCCTTCACACTACACTCCCCGGACATCGTATAGACCGCCTCGTTCCATGCGCTGCCTGCCCAGGAAATGGTAATCTTTGCGCCGTTATCTCCCGATGCTTCCACAAGCATTGTAGCTCTGCCGCTCTGATAGTTGCCTACGAAATTCATGATTGGATTCTCACCATCGTTCTGCGACATTTCCTCTTCCTTCTCGGATGAGTTTTCCGTTTCATCCACATCTACAGACTGTTCCGTTTTGTCAGATACTTTCTCATATACATAGGAACTCTTTTCCTTCAAAAGAGACCATGTAGAATCTGTAAAGGTTACTTCTGCCATATTTCCATCCAATTCTATTATCCCACTGATTGGATTTCCTTCCGGGTCGGTGGCTGTGAATGTCATCCCCTTTTCTGTCAGAGTACCGACACCATCATCAAAATCAGCAAGCCGATAGATTGAAATATGAATCTTATAGTCCTCTTTCTCTCCCTTGGCAATCTCCATCGCAACTTCATCAACATCATTGTCCTTATATTCACCGATATACGCTGCTTCATCCAATTGTTGTTTCTCTTCATTTTCCTTCATATCTGTATCCTGTGCATCTTTGCTGCTAACCTCTGTCTTTGGTGATGTTTCTTTTTCTTTATCAGAGACCGCTTTACTTCCACAGGCTGCCAGACACAATGTCATACCAATCACTGTTGCCATTATTATTCTTTTTCGCATCTTCACACACTCCTAATTTTAAATTCTTCCATCAAAACTATTTTTGCTGTCTCGTCAATATTGTAGCAAACTACCTGTGACAATTCAATGACAAGATCATCCTTTACCTGTTCTGATTTTTTCACACCTGACGCTGTATTTGTATGACACCGAGAGAAGAGGACGAACCATATCCCGATACATATTTTAAAATTCCCGTATTGTCCGAATATCCGGAAAGATGTGTCTTAAGGAAGTTCCTTATCTTCCTCTTCATTTAAGATACCGCGTATGGCATCGGATAATATTTTTTCTGCATCCATACCCCCCCTATATCAAGCATCTCCGCTTTTATGAGTCTTGTCTTTTTGATACCGAAACAGTTCTTTGCAAGCGCTTCGATGTAGCTGTAGCTGAAGTCAGGAATATACTGCCCGCCTGCTGTGGTAACTTAGATCAACTCATCAGCCCTGCAAAGACCGATTGGTATCCCGTTGGATGCGTAGGATGAAACTATGCCGACCGCATAGATGTTTTGTTCTTGATTCGCTGCACACACAGCTGTTAATATACAATATCATTTTTTACATCTCCTGCATATCGCAGGCCCTGCTTACAATACTGTAATACTGTCACCAATAAGCAGCTTGAAAGTTTACTTTCAAACTGCTTTACGCCTTGTGTTCTCTATTCTTCTGCCATGCGCCACTTCGGTAGAATTCTTCCACAACCCGGCCGTCCAGCTTTCCTTCCCTGCACATGCTTCTTAAGATTTCAAAAGCCTTTTCTGCATTCATGGGGCGCTTGTATGGCCGATCCTCTGCCGTGAGTGCATCATAGATGTCAATGACGGTAAGCAGTCTTACTTCCATTGGAAGCTCTTCTTCTTTTTTATGTTCCGAATAACCTGAGCCATCCAGATATTCATGGTGCGAGGATGCCCATTCCATGATGTTCTTATTCTTTCCGTTGAATTTCATCTTCATCAGAAGTTCTCTGGTGTACACGACATGGGATTCCATCGTTCTTCGCTCATCCTCATTCAATGTTCCCCGATGAATCAACATATCCTTCTTCTCTTCCTCCGTAATAAGGTCAATCCGTCTTTTTTGTTCATCATATCCTTTTAAAAGTGAAATTTTCAAAAGTTTCTCTATCTGTTCATCTGTCAGACTGCCCACCGCATTCGTCTCTTCAATGAGAGCAATTGCTTTCTTAAGCTCCTCTGTGTACCTTTCCATCTCATCCTTTGTACATTCTCCCTCCAAATACCGGATTTTCTCCATGAGCAAAGCGATATGGAATCGATAACGCACTGCCTCATATTGATTTCCAAGTCGCGTATTCTTATCCATTACCCTATGGGGAATCCCTATCTTTCCAATATCATGAAGCCATATGCTGTTGAGAAAAGCTTCTTTGTCTACCATCCTGTACAGACTATTCTCCTGCTCCTCTGCCCAACGTACAAATTTTTTCCGTATTCCACCATGTTTTTAGCGTGATTGGCATTATAGGGACTTCTTAAGTCAATCGCTGTCACCATCACTCTCACAAAGGATTGCAAAAACTCCACCGCTTCCCTTGCCATTCTTTCATTTTCCTCCTCAAGCATTATCAAATCTGTCACATCATGAAACACCACAATAATTCCCAGCGTTCTGCCATCTTCTTTTAAAAAAGAAGTGGCTATATTGACCCATTTACTTACAGTTCCCGTATAATATGGTACAATCTTTCTGAGTGTGTGTTCTCCCTGAACAATGACATCCATAATACACTGACAAAAGCTGTCATTTTCATGAAAGTTAAAAAAACAGGCTGCAAATTTCGTTCCCACAAGAGAGTCTTCCACTATATCCAGAATCTTCTCTGCCGCAGGATTTACCGCTATAATTGTGCCGCTATGGTCAATGTACATCATTCCCTCTGACATATTGCGGACAATACTCTCATAGGCAGCCCTCTCTATTTTAACCGTTTTATCTGCTTGAATTGTAATATTTTCTTCCGTATCATTTTTGGCTGCATTCATTGTCACATTCCTCTATTCCATTTTTCTTTCTGTTTTTTCCGTCCTGCCGTTCTTTGTAAGCTTCACAAAGAATACGGTAAGTAACAGTTTAAATATTCCTGAGCCATATATGGCGTCATACTTATCTCTGAAAAATTATCTAAGCGATTAGCAAGCAGTATTTTTAGACGTGCATTCCGAGGACTGTCTGCGCGGAGTGAGTTATTTGCCCTGTTCTACCTTCTTGATATCTTCTCCTGAAGCCTCTTTCAGAGAATAGGTATCAAAAGCGGGCTCATTCGGGAGCTGAATTTCAATTCTGCTAATCTTATCAAGCTGCACCTGTCCCTCGTTCATAATGATTTCAAAGACATGACCGCCGTGTTTTCTGTCCTCCGACAAAAAATGAAAATGCCAGCCTGCCGCATTGATGCCATCCATATAGTCCGGATAATAGACACATACAAGTATGCCACGCAGCCTCTCAAAATAAAAATCCTTCTGGGTCACACTGAGCGCATCCTTTAAAGTCACATGGTGGGCACGATATCCTGACTCCAATCTTGCACACACCTTCTCAAAGCTTCCGTCAATGCGAACCACATGCATACTGTTCAGACCAAAATCCTCCTCAATCCTCAGATTGAGTTCTTCCTTCAGTGCCTCGATATTCTTCAAGGAACCAAGTGAAAAGGAGCGCATTCCCACCAGTCCGGTAACGGATGAAAAAGGCACTCCCATGTCCGGTGCTGCCTCCGTGACCGTTCCGTCATCACCGGCTCTGTAACAATGCCCGTCAAGCACTATCATCTCTCCGTTGACATCCTCAAAGGTTCCAAGTCCGGTATCGCCATGCTTAAGCAGCTCTTCTACCGTAATGACGGTTTTGGAATACCCAAGTGCCAGCGCCTGTAATGTGGAAACCTGATACATTTTCAGCGTTTCATTCATCATGATTTTCCTCCTAACACGTAGCAGTTCTATTTATCTTATTCCTCATAATTCAATATTGTAAATCTCACATCTGATGCCACGCATACCGGTTCTTCCTGCGCTAACATCCATCTAGCAAGGTCACAATAAGTAGACAGTGATACCTTCCTCGCATTTTCCGGCGGACAGATACCAAAATACTTTAAAAAGCTTTTCAGACAGTTTGCTGTGACCCCGACTCTGTAGATTTTCTCATCCTCAAACTCCTGCTCATTCAGTGAAAGCTCCAACACCTTACAGCCTTTGTTCCAACAGTCGGTAAAATCTGCTGTCAGATGAAATCCCCTACTATACTGAAAGGTGCCGTTCATCACCAATCCATCCGGTTTCAGACTGAACAGATAACAAAAAGCCTCTTTGATTTCTTTTCCTGTCATATTGACTGCCAGAAAGCTGTCATCAAACGGATATAATTTCTTCAGTGCCTTTTCCGTTACATCCGGACCGAGACTATCGCTTCTAAGACTGCCGGACTGGATTATGACCAAATCCACCGGATAGCTGTCAAGAAAGATGTCCGCAACCAGTCTGCCAAGCTCCGTCTCATACAGTCTGCTCTTATGGAAATATGTCCTGTCCATAATAGCAATATTCCCGCTATTGTCCTCTCTTTTTCTGTCGAATACCACTCTGTCTGCCAATTCATCCACACCCGCATCGCTGCCGCAATTATCCTCAGAGATGGCAACACGCTCCCATTTCCAGTCATGAATACACTTTTTCTTCACATCTACCGCAAGGTCAAATCTGCCGATATGTGTCGTTCCGTAGCTTGACTGTGCCACAGGAATTCCATTCAGATACAATGCCTCATCCATATTAATGTGTGAATGACCTCCGAGCAGCAAATCTATATGAATATCCGGCGGCAATTCCTTGACAAGTTCTGTATCACCTTCAATGCCGTAATGCGACATCAGAACAACAAGATCATATTCTCCCGCATGTCGTGTTGTCTCTTCGCGAATCGCCTCATAAGAATCCTTATATTCCAGCATATCCTTACAGAAAGAATCGCTGACTATTTTCAAAAAGAAGCCTCGTGGAATCACTCCAATCAACAGCAGTCTGACCCCTCCGACCTCATAAATCATGGATGGAGTAAAAAGACTCATCTCCAGCTTGCTGACCATTACATTGGCACAGAGTATGGGAGACTTGATACATTCATTAAATATAAGCAGGTGTGCCAATCCATAATCCAACTCATGATTGCCCAGCGAGATGGCATCCGGACGCAGCAGGTTGATCATACTGACCGTATTGGTTCCTTTATAATCAGAGCCCCACACATCCTCCTGCAGAACATCACCACAGATGCCGAAAAAAGTCGGTCCTTCTTCTCTTGTCCGCCTAATATAATCCGCTGTCATGGATATTCCGCCATATAATTTTAAATCCTTCCCCACTGTAAAGGACAACTGACCATGTATATCATTTGCATGCAGAAGCGTTATTATTTTGATATCATCACTCATTTTTACAAAGCCTCCTTCATTCACTAACATCAGTCTGTAACACCATTCGCTGTATATTTCTTATCAGTTCCATTTTATGATTTACTCCTCATGGTTCCATATTAAATTCTCAAGGAATGTCAGGCCCTTTATTCCACCGTCAGGATATCAGAAAAGCCTGTTACCTCGAATATCTCCATGATTGCCTCGTCAACATTTCTGATGATCATCGTTCCTTTTTTATTCATTGTCTTCTGTGCTGACAGAAGTATCCTGAGACCTGCACTTGAGATGTATTCAAGCTTCTCAAAATCAAGAACAAGCTCTGTTATCTCCTCAAGCGATGCAGTAAGCTCTTTATCAAGTGTGGGAGCTGTGGTTGTGTCAAGTCTTCCTTCTACCCTTACATTGAGTGTCTGTCCGTTAACTTCCTTTGATATTGTCATTTCAAGATTCTCCTTTTCATTTTGGTATTATATTCACTTAAAAAAAACAATTTTATCATATCACAATACTTATGACAAATTAATGACAGTTTTTTCTCCCTTATATCATAGAATATAACAGTTTAGACATGAAATTAAGTAGCAAAAATATATCAGCGGTAATTATCATAAATTAATCGAGATTAAAAAAATATTGACAAAACATACTGAACTCACAGAATTTAATAGGTAAAAATAATGCCCTTGGAAATATATGGTTTCAAGGTTTGTCTGGGTATGGGAAGTATGATTTTTTATTGTACCCTTTGAACTTGTACGATTTCTGCCGTAGATATCAATCGGAATATCCTATTTCTGTATAAAAGTCATTCCCATAAACATCTGTTTTTAGTTGCAATAAAACTGATTGAGTTGTATAATTCTGTAAGAATCATGGTTACCAAAATACATATAAGGCAGGTGATAGCATGTGCGTTTCAATATTGTATTAAATAATATCATCAATATCGTAATCATCGTGATTATCAGCATCGGCTTAGCCACAAAGCTTCTCCCTCTCCCACTGTTTCTCATCATGCTGACGATGTGGCTTATCTGGGTCATTTATTCCAATTATCAGTTTATCTTTCACTCAAGAGATATCATTGCGGAGATGAGACGCGCTGATAAGAGGCATTTATTTGATACGCAGATTATGGTTTTTAACGATGCCAACAAGAGTGTACAACTGAAAAAAGAATTGTTTAAACAATATGAAGATATGGGCAAAATCAGTCAGGCTTATGAAATGATTGCCATACAGGTATACAATAATACAGAGTCCGCATTGAATTTTATCAAAAATTATGATTATATTTCTAATGCCAGCAGAAATTACCTGCTGAATCTGACAAATGAGACAAGAGAACTGATTCATAAGCTCAATGACTTAGGTGATATGCTATTGCAGATTGAGGATGATTCACATGATGTTGATATCAGCTATGTAGATGAAATGTTAGATTCTTTAAGGAGGGTTAATAGTAATGAACAACAACAAGGATAAAAAAATCTTATTTTTCGGAACTGTGGGCATTGTCATTGTGATTGCCGTTGTAATCATCAGCCTTGCCACTAAAATAGTCGCTCCGAAAGACCAATCACTGGAATCACTGTTAAAGAAAGTCAATGTAAAGCAGGCAGAACCAAAAAAAGCCTCCATTACACTCAGTAATGCGGCATTGTATGATGAGCTTCCGGATATCAATAAATATCCTCTGGCGGTTGAAGGGAATGCAGACCTCAATATTGAAATCTTTACTTCCGGCGAGAAAGGCGGTGCCGGCAGTGACTCATGGCTGGTAACCTGTGCGCAGAATTTTAACAAAATGGATTTTCGTACAACTGACGGAAAGTCTGTCAATCTCTCTGTAAGAAGTATCTCTTCCGGACTTGGTGCAGACTATATTATCTCCCGTAAATATCTGCCGGACCTTTATACACCATCCAACGAACTGTTCGGAGAATATGCCAAAGTGAACGGCGGTGTTCTTACGCTTCAGACAGAAAGACTGGTAGGCAATACCGCAGGAATCCTGATTAAAAAAGACAGCACACTAAATTCAGTAGATGATATCATTAATTCCGTCACTAACGGAACTTTGAATCTTGGCTACACCAATCCGCAGACAAGTGCCACGGGATTAAACCTGCTGATTTATATTCTGACAAACAATGGCGGCATTGACAGCGAAAAAGCATCTGCCTATTTTTCTTCGTTCAACAATAACATTCCGTTTGTTGCGTATACCACCCAGCAAATGAGAGACAGTGCTTCTAATGGTTCTCTTGATGGAATGGTGACCGAATATCAGGCCTATATCAATGATACGAATCTGACATCGCAGTACAATTTTCTTCCTTTTGGAATGCGCCATGATAATCCGCTATATGTGGTAGATGCAGCTAATAAGTCAGCCGGTGAATCCGAAGCCATTCAACTTATCAGTGATTATCTTTTGAGTGATGAAGCCCAATCCATTGCTGACTCCTGTGGTTTTAATGAAAACGACAGTTATCAATATGATATGAATGTTACCGGTATTGATATCAATAAGTCACTGGAAGTATATAAAAGTAAAAAAGACTCCGGTAAAGATATTATTGCTGTATTCGTAGCCGACTGCAGCGGTTCCATGAATGGAGAGCCTATTTTGGAGCTGAAAAGTTCTTTATCTAATGGTATGAACTATATCAATGAGAATAATTATGTAGGACTTGTCAGTTATGCCACTGACGTTACGGTTGAAGTGCCGATTGCCAAATTCGATATGACGCAAAAATCGTATTTTCAGGGCGCACTTAACAGCCTTGTCGCCAATGGTAACACTTCCAGCTATGAAGCCGTTTGCGTGGGGCTGGATATGATTCTGAATGCGAAGAAGGATCATCCTGATGCAAAATGTATGTTATTCTTATTGAGTGATGGTTACGCGACCGGTGATTATAGTCTTAGCACAATTAAGAGTGCCGTTAAGAAATCCGGTGTTCCGATTTATACCATTGGTTATGGTTACGATGCAGATATGGCGGCTTTAGGCGATTTATCTAAGTTCAATGAGGCGGCTGCCATTTCCGCCGATTCTGAAGATATCGTTTACAAGATTAAGAGCCTGTTTAATGCACAATTGTAATTTTGTTGATTATTTTAGCGGTATGAACTGATTCTCAAATGAATGGTTCATACCGCTTTATTAAATTATACAAACATGCACTATCTAATTCTGCCTGTCAAGTACATCTAAGACTCGACTTCATACAGATTACAGCCCTTTTTGAGCTTGGCATTGACGAGTTATCCAACAAATCAAATACTTTTATTAATTCTGTTCCTGGGTTTGAAGTCTTTTTTATCTCAATTGGATTCAAAACTCCATCATGCTCAAGAACAATCTTCAGCATCCTTATCAAGATGATAATACAGATACGCTTTCCTGCTTCTATTCAATAAAACACAGACTCAACTCACATCGACCGGAAAAGGGCGCAGATTGCGCTCAATCACAGATGCCGTATTTTGCGGTGCGGAAATCATGTCTCTGTAGATCGCTACCAAATCGCATACCGGCGGTCCCATCGTGACTTCCGGCATATCAATCAGCACTAACTCGTTGTCCTGTAGCATAATGTTGCCGGGGTGAAGATCATTATGCGTCACTGTATCGGTATCTGGAACGGAATCAATAATACTGTGCAGCAGTGCAATCTCCTCTGACGAGCACCATTGTTCCAGATTATCGGCTTTACTGTACATGACATCCTGTATCCGGGTAAAGTTTCCCGCCGGTACATGAGTGTTATGCAGTGTTTTTGCCAATGCAACATACTGATTTTCATACTCCTCCAGCTTCTCCGGATTATCACGCATAGCGTGTCCCAGTGTGTCGGAACGAAGCAGTTCAAATACTACTCCAAGGCACTCACCCACCTTTACTGTATCATAGGCAATGACAGAAGGGATGCCATTCACAAAGGCAGTCTTTGCAAAACTGCGCTCCTGTTCAATCGCTGCCATCTCCATCCACGGTTTGTATACCTTAACGATCTTATCCTCATCCAGACGATAAACTGCACCGTTGCCGCCTTCACCCAGCTTATCACAGCCTTCAATGCTAATCTCACGCAATTTCTTTTGCACATCCAGTAATTGCGTAAGACCGGTGGTTTCAAATATCTCATAAACCTCCGGTATAACATTTATGACCGGGAAAGCCTCACCTTTCTGCTTTCTCAATTTCATAACCACACGCAGACCGGCTGATGAGATATACTTTAGCATAGATGCAGGCAGTACAATTGATGCACTGCCTGCTTCCTCCATGGCTGCAAGTATATTTTTCTCCACCTCCGGTGCATTACCGGAATCAATGCGTCCGTCCAAATACATGGTCAGCGTTCCATTCTCCAGCTTTGTCTTCATTTTGTTTTCCTCCTTTATTGCTTTTGATGTATCTACCTCCAGCGCCGAAAGCAGAAGCATTGCAGCAAGACCTGTTCTGTCTTTTCCGCTGGTACAGTGCCAAAGTACTGCGCAACCGGGCTCTGCTGCAAGCAGAATGCGGAAAAATTGTGTGAACGCTTTTCTGCCATAATCAGAGGTCAGAAAACCGATATACATATTCTCGTTTATCATTCCGCTTTGCAGCGCCATCTTCGCCATCTGCTCGACAGCCAGCTCATTAAAATCCATATCAGGCTTATCGCCAGTAGTCATGGTCAAAGAATCGATAACATCCAGATGATGATACTGCACTCCGTCAATCACCGGATCTTCTGCACCCGAAAGCTCCACTGCCATACGAAAATCTATAATATGCTGTAAACCATAAATGTCTGCAAGTGTATGAATATCCTCCTCACAAATGCCATGTAGCTTTGCGGTACGCAATAAAACACCGTTCTTTATTTTTCTGTCATCAGTTGTGAGATACTCGCCAAGTTCACGGGCGTCCTCTATCGTTTTAAGGGGTATAGCCTGTTTTAAATTCTCTTTCATATTGCTTCTTCAGTCCTCTGTTCCTCCTGTATATTTTGAATCATTTCTCTTTTCAGCACTGTTAATTTCTCCATTGCAAATAATCCTTTTACATCACATTACAAATGTGTAAATTTCTGGTATTTACAAAGAACTATTCGATATGTTAAAATGTAAAAGTCTTTACAACCAGAATTTGTAACTATTCAACACCAGAAATAATTCATAAAATATCAAGCAGGGAGCTTGCTCACTGAATGATATTTTTGAGTTATTTCTGTCGTACAGGACTCTTTAGCGTCTCTGAACGCCCACAATCATGGAATAAAGCATTCCATGATTGCTTGCATTCCATGA
>CACXFV010000056.1 GCA_902767015.1 uncultured Lachnospiraceae bacterium
CTCCACTCCGGCTCTCCCCATGCATGTCCCAGTGCTGATGATGCTTCTTCCTTACTTCCGGAATAATTCTTTTCCTCAAAGGTTACCGTTGCACTGTACGTCTTCGTTCCTGCCGCTTCACAGGTTGCCGTATCGGTCACCGTGTAATCTGCCTGCGCCTGCTCTGTATGGGTATTGTCATGCGTACAGGTAAAGGTTGCCGTTGCCTTTCCACTCGTTTTATCAAAGCTCCACTCCGGCTCTCCCCATGCATGTCCCAATGCCTCTGATGCTTCTTCCTCACTGCCGGAATAATTCTTTTCCTCAAAGGTTACCGTTGCACTATATGTCTTCGTTCCTGCCTCTAAACACGTTGCAGTATCGGTCACTGTATAATCTGCCTGCACCTGCTCTGTATGGGTATTATCATGCGTACAGGTAAAGGTCACCGTTGCCTTTCCGCTCGTTTTATCAAAGCTCCATTTTGGCTCTCCCCACGCATGTCCTATTGCCGGTGACGAAATGGTTTTTTCGCCGCTGTATTCCTTATCCTCATAGCTTGCTGTCAAAGCATACGTCTTAATTCCCTCTTCTTCGCAAGTTGCCGTATCACTTACCAGCACACAGGTGCCCTGCTCACTGGTCTGTGTATGGCTGCTGTCACGGCTGCAGACTAATGTCGCTGTTGCGGTTCCCGCCGCCGGATCCCATTCCCATTCTGAAACCTCCCAGTCATGCCCTGCCGGTGCCAGTTCTTCAATCATATCTGAAGTCCATTGGTACTCCTTTCCTTCAAAATTTATGGTTGCCTTATATACCTTCTGTCCGACTTCTTCACAGTGATAAATATTCTCTACCGTATATTCAGTCGTTTTATTCTGCATATCCTCACATTTTTGACAAATAAAATGAGCCGTTACGGTTCCATCTTCTTCACTATAATCCCAGCCCATCAGCTGATAATCATGTCCTGTCGGTTCAACTGCGACCGGTTCACTGTATCCCGTATAAGGGTCTCCACCCTCTTCTAATTCCACCGTCGCCGTATAAGTGATCTCTCCGGCTGCCGTACAGTTGGAGGTATCATCGTAAACTTCACAGGCTACCGGTCCTCTCGTTACCGTATGTGTCGGGTCATTCGCACAGGTGAAGACTGCTGTTGCCGTTTTATCCTCGCCATCCAGATTCCATGTCCACACCGGCTCTCCCCAATCATGTCCGGTGGCCGGATCGCCGTTTTCCACATTTTCCACTAATATGTCCGTAAAGGAAAGAGGTCCATATACATAAGTCGCCGTATACTTCGTTCTCTGTGGATTTTCACAATCTGCCTCTAATTTCTCTGCGACAGAATCTACTAACTCACTATACTCTTTTCCACAGATTTCACAGGTAAACGTCGCCGTCGCATAATGATGCTCGGTATTCCATTCCCATGTCGGATTTGTTCCTACATGGGCATGGTCTCCCCTGCTATTCTCTGTGTAACCGCAGATGGTACACCTCTTTCCATTAGGATCCGTATCACCGTCAATATTTACAAAAACCTCATACTCCCAGTCATGCTCCTGATGCGTTTCCTCTTCCCCACATTCGGTACATATCCGCCAGTGTCCTTCCGCATTAAATTGATAGGTATCACTCCACGAATCATGTCCGTTGCTGTCCACTTCTGCCCGGACAAATATCCTGATCACACAAACCGTCATGATAAAACACAACAAAACGGTAATCACTCGCTTCTTTTCCATCGTCAGATTTCTCCTTGTCTTTGTTTTTATGTTCCCAGTCAGCCTATCGCTGCATCTTGCTTTCATTTCAGTAAAACTACATGCAAAGTACTGTTATTCATGAGTACTCCACCAATCATCCGAAGCTGACATCCTCTCGATCTGCTCCGGTGAGACCTCCAAAAGCGCTTCCTCAAACCATGTGATAAGCCTCTCCTCAACCTGTCCGTCATCTGCCATCTCCCGCAATATCTGAAATGCCTTTTCCCTGCCAAACGGCTTTTTGTACGGCCGATCCGTACAGGTAAGAGCGTCAAACACATCTACTACTGTTAAGATTCTTGTCTCCAACGACAAGTCTTCCTCCCGCAGATGATGGGGATATCCGGTGCCGTTGAGATACTCATGGTGGGAAGCCGCGATTTCTCTCACATTGCCATATTTTCTGTTAAAGCGTACCTTGCTTAAAATCTTGCCTGTCATCTGCACATGGCTTTCCATAATCTTTCGTTCCTCGTCCGTCAGCGTCCCCTTTCTGATCATCAGACATTCTTTATCCTCTTTCGTGAGATACGGCACCACTAATCCATCCGAACCTCTGTACTCCTTTTCTGCCATTTTCTCCACCGCTGCTAACATTTCATCGGTCATAAAGCCTGCCCCGTCAAACTTTTCGATCAGTTCCCTGCTTTCCTTCAAAAAAACGATTTCCTCCTCATACTCCTCTGCGGTTATCTCCTCTTTTAACCTGTCCCGCTCATATAATACGGCAAGATAATCCAACCGCTGCATGACTACTGGATATTTTCTGTCAAGTCTGGTTGCCTTATTCATCACCGTCAACGGAACAATCATTTTACCGATATCGTGCAACGCCGCCGCCAATACCAGCTGCTCCCGTCTGCTCTCGTCAAAAAATTCCTCCGTCTCCCCTCTGCCATGTATCTCATTGATCTTCTTTGCCAGTAAATCCGCGTAAATGGTAACCTTTCGCGTATGGGTGCCATTATACGGGGTTCTCTCGTCAACCGCCGTTGCAAATGCCTGCACAAACGAAAACATCTGTGCTTTGATCTCATCAATGTAGATCATATTGGACATCGACACCGCAGTCATGGAGCCTAAAGACTGCAAAATAAATTCGTCTTCCTCCGTAAATGGGATAAATGCACCTTTTTCATCCAGTTTATTGATCAGCTGCAGCACACCGATGAGAATATCCTCCGCATCCTTCAGTGGAATGACTAACATCGAACCCGTGCGGTATCCGGTAATGGAATCATATTTTCTCGGACCGGAAAAATCAAACCGTTCACTGTTATACACATCCGGAATATTAATCAGCTCCCGATGAATTGCAGAGAACGCACAGACATTTTCCTCCCGCAGTGCCACCGGCGGCAGATCGATCACGTCTCCGTTTTCTCCCCTGCTCACTCCCTGTGAAAGGGTCTTCATAATCTTAAACGCCAGTTTTTCCTCTTTATACAAATATAAAGTGCCGGCATCACAACCGGAAATACCTATCGCCGTCACCAGCAGCTTTTCCAACAGTTTATTCTTATCCTTCTCTGTCGTCAGCTCGATTCCCACTGATAAAATATTTTTAAGATTTGCTCTTGTCAACATCTACTGACCACCTCTTTTCACCGGAAATGGATAAATCGAATACTCCTGCATATAGGCAAGCGACTCTCTCTGCTTTTCAATGGAACGTGTCTCGATCAGCACAGTCGGCACAATCCCCTTTTGCCGTATTCCCTTATCAAAAACCTGCCAGTCGACTACACCATCCCCCACGGCATTATGCAGATCCCGTTCTCCATCGTTATCATTGATATGCATATGTCTGACAAACGGTGCCAGCTGTTCCAGCCATTCCTCCGGTTTGCCGCCGAAAATCCTTGCATGCGCATAATCAAGACAGATTCCGAAGTTCTTTACCTCCCGCATTTCCTGTCCTAACCGCAGCAAAAGCTCCGGATTCATGTCAAACATATTTTCCATAAATACCTCAATACCGGCATATTCCCTGCATAACTCCGTCCAAAACTGCTTATTCCTGCTCACCCAGTTATTGCTGTAATAATCCCCCTTAAAATTCGGGATCGTTCCCGTATGAAAAACTACTCCCCGCAATCCCAGCGCCTTCGCTACCTCCATGCTCTGGCGCACACGTTTGACAGACACTTCCCTGATCAGCGAATCATCGCTGTGCACGGTCACATCAAAAAAAGCACCGTGCATCGTATCATTTGCAGTATCTCTTCCCGTGGCTCTGTAGAAATCAATGCGCTCCTGACATTTTTTCTCGTCATCTAATAATGCCGGCTCATAAAAATCATTGTACTCAAAACAGGCGTCATACTCCTCTGCCAATTCCAAAAACGGGGCAAAATCCCTATAATCCGGAATGATATACAGCTTCTTCATCACATCACCTCATCTAACTGGTATACAAAGACATCATTGCTCTTTCCTTTTAGCGGAATCACCCCCACCTCGGTCACCTTAACGCGCTCCTTCACACGTTCATAAACCGCCTCACTGATCAAAATCTGTCCCCGCTTTGCATTGCTCTCCAGACGGGCTGCTGTGTTGACCGTATCACCAATGGCAGTGTAATCCATTCTGAATTCGCAACCGATATTTCCCACGACTGCTTCCCCGCAATTCACACCGACACCAAAGCTGACGCTCTTTCCAAAACGCTCCATCAGCCTTTTCTCCAACTCCTCACTGCCCGCAGCAATATCTCTGGCCGTACACACGGCACGGTAAATATAATCATCCAGATCAAACGGTGCATTAAACACTGCCATGGTCGCATCGCCGATAAACTTATCCAGTGTACCGCCATTCTTAAAGATGGCACTGGTGGTCAACGCCAGATATTCATTCAAAATCTCCACGATCTTATCCGGCTCTAAACCCTCGGACATTGGTGTAAATCCTCTGATATCCACAAACAGCACCGCCACATGTCTTCTCTCACCACCAAGCTCAATCCTGAAATCGCCCTTGTCTGCCACTTCCTGCACAACCTGTGGTGCCACATATTTCTTAAAGGCATTTAAAATCTTTCTTTTCTTTAAAATCTCACTCAGGTAGCCGCCAATCAGATAAAGCACATAGACAACCACGATGCCCAGAACCGGCTCAATGATTCTGACCACCATTCCATGCCGGTACAATATAATGCCCATCACCACATGCAGACCGATGAGTCCGATGCCCGTAAGCGCTGCCGGCACAATCTTTAGCTTTCTGATCACCAAAAAGTACAAGGCAAGCACAATCGCCACCACCGCCGCATACAGCGTATCGTTAACCGGAAGTCCCGTATTACCCTCCAGCAATGCCTCCAAAATATTCGCCTGAATTTCTACCCCGTACATCTGGCTGCCATGCTGCACGGCAACATTATAGTGATCCTGCAGTCCCGGCACGTAGGCACCGACCAGCAGGATCGTACCCGCAAATACCTCCGGATCGATTCTTCCATCTAAAACATCACAAAGTGACAGCGTTTCATAAGAACCGCTCTTGCCCGTATAGGTAAAGTTGTACATCTGCCGCTTGTCCGTCTTCGGAAATACCGGCACGAAGCCTTTATATTTCGCATATTTCAAATATATTCTCGCCGGAAAGGAATAAATCGTCTCTCCGTTATAGTCAGCCTTGAGTCTCGCAAAACGGACGAACTGGTCTTTATCAAGGTAGGTATTGGCAAAGCCGTAACCGACTGCCTCCTTTAAAGCAGGGTAGGAATACTCTACCATGCTGACATGATCATTGTCCACCTTTAAGGAGCCTCCCTCATTCGTCAGCTCTGTCCGGTACACCAGATTAACCGCCGTAATGACATTGCCCGCTTTTTTACAGGCTTCGGCAAAACGCTCATCTGTCTCCTTGTCCCGCTCACTGGTATACATAATATCAAAGGCAATGACCGCCGGTGCCTTGTCCGGATTTTCATTCAGCAATTCCACTAACTTCGCCGGAATATCCCTTGACCAGTCAAAAAATTCACCGTATTCTGCAATTGTCCGCTCATCGATTGTAATGAGCCGGATGGTATTATCCGGTGTGGAGGGCTGCTGGTAGATCGGATCCGCCAGTAGCTTATCCCAGGAATATAGAGCTTGTGAATAGGTGAGCACAAACACAATAATCGCTATGATAAGCGCCACTAGAAACGACTTCCCTTTTTGGAATATATTTTTCATAATTTTTTCTCTCATTTTTTTATATAGCACAAAAAATCGATTTTATTATATCAAACCATACTCAATTCTTCAAGTATTCAATGCTATTCCGATGAATTTTTGCAACTGATTTTTTCACATTTGTTGCATTATTATTACATGTCTTTTGCTTTTTACCTGAAACAAAAAGGCAGACATTAACATCTGACATGATGTTATACGCCTGCTAATAATGATATCCCTTGCCTGCTTACGGGGGGATATTGACAAGTATTTATTCCACTTTTTCATGTCTACTATTGGAGATACTGAAATACTTCTAACTTATAAACGAGTTTACCTCACTCGCCGGTATTCCTGTATATAAGACGATATTTTCAATCGATACTCCATTTTTTCGCATATTTTCTATCATCTCTCTCCTTGCATCATTTTTTCCCTGTATAATGCCTTCACGTCTTCCTTCACTTCTTCCTTCACTTCTTCCTTGCTGTAATCCCTGACGAATAGCTTTTAATGCCATTGCCTCTCCTATCGTACACATATCGTTCACCTGACCTTTCAGATTTTTTCTCATTACAATTCCAAATTGTTCTTCAATCAATGATATTTTTTCTTCCAACTCCATTATCTCTACAAAAATGATATCTAACAATTTTAACAATTCCTTGCAGTCACGAATCAATGCTTTCCTGTTGTCCTCAGACATGTTCTCAACATTGAAATCACGACCTGATACTCTATCCTCATAGCCACCTATGCCAAATTCTTTTGCCATCGGACTTCCGTCACAATACAATAATTCTTTTTTCTTCTCCACGTTGTCTGCTCTCCCGAGACAAACAATCATCACTGTCATCAAATCATAATTCTCTCTTTTCCTCTCCGCATTGCCAAACAACTTTGTTTCTCCAATCCGATACACGGAAATCGTGTTCTGTAAAGCAATGGGTACATCATAACACACCCAGATACCAGCAACTTTACAGAGATTTCCATAATCATCGCCTTTAATCTCCACTCCTTTTCGTTCTGAGATCATTCGCGAACAGTAAAAGATACCTCTGGTTATCAGTGGTATCTCTCGCTAGAATTGTATTCTCTGATTCAACTGAGAGTATGTCTGAATCATTCATATTCACACCATATGTCGACATCAATTCTCTTAAAGAATATATATTACTGACAACATCCCCACGGTAATCATTCAATTTCCGACAAGTATACGCTTCCTGATAGCGCAACAGCACATAATAACAACGCACTCTAATTGCCTCCATATCACCATCGACATAATAATTCAATAACACTTCTATCAGCTTCGCCTCCTCCAAAACAGTCTTTTGGCTAAAATAAGTATAAATTAATCACCTAAGAATGTCAATATCAAATTCAAAATATTAATTAACATTTACATAAATATACGTACAAAAACTTTTTTATATTTCATATATTTATTTCGTAAATACACACAAATAAAACTGCATCTGGTTTGACTTTTTGCCGTTCCAAACAATTCACTCAACGACCTTAAAGCCGTACAATAGTTACCGGAAATGTTTTTTTCGAACCCGAAAATAAACAAACGACCTGACTACCACACCCTTCGGTATCATAATCAGGTCTTTTACATATTTTTCTAATATTATCTGATATCTAATTCATACATACACCCATCTATGACAATTCCTTGAATCTCCTGTGGTCTTATCGGATTGTAAAACGAGATGGAATAAAATACATCTTCTCCCTCTGAACCATCCTGAATGATCTCTAATTCACCATCTTTTGAATCCTTCATCTTTTCAAGCATAGTGGTAACATCACTTTCCTTTTTAACATTCCACTCACTATTTGCGGTACACTTCCACATCTTCCCCATTTCATCAATATTTTCATTTAACAGATCATAGCTGTCACCATTTTTATACACTAATTTTAGTTCAGCCAGTTCCATCCCCTGCATGCTTATTGCTGTGTATTGATCATTGTAGCGATATATAATACCTGCATTTTTTGAGTATCCTCCTACTATCAGACCAAATTTTGATATTTTAATCCATGTCGGAAGATAGTTTTTTTCACCAAAATCCTCCCTATATTCTCTTATCTCATATTTTTGCATAGGAACTGCCTCTGAAATGTCTAACGTTTCGTAGTCATCGCCAAAAAAATCACTGACAATTCTGGTCGGCATAGAATGGTAAAAGCCAAATTTAAAAACGCCAATTTTTTCTGTAAAAATGGCGTATTAAAAGAAAAAAGCCTTGATGACTTAACACATATTGAGATTGCTACATTGTATAAATGCTGCTCTATGAAAAATATGGCATTAACCGTAGATGAAATACATGACAAAATACTTTCCGCTTAGCGGAAACTGCCGTTATGAAAGGAAATTACAAAAGGGTTATTTTTCTTACTGCATCTCTTACTTGCAGCAAAAATACAGGTGATACCGATAGTTCATCAATTCCCATCCGCAGAAAGGTTTCTGTAAGCGACGTATCTGCCGCCAGTTCACCACAGATTCCTATCCACACTCCATTTTCGTGAGCATTTTTTGCTGCCAGTTCAATAAGCCTTAAAACAGCTTCATGATGCGTATCTGCAAATTGCTCTATGGCCGCATTCTGCCTGTCACATGCCAATGTATACTGTGTGAGATCATTTGTGCCCACACTAAAGAAATCTACCATTTTAGCCAGTCTGTCACTAATAATCGCAGCGGCAGGGGTCTCTATCATAATCCCCAGCTCCACCTGTTCCGAATAGGGAATGTTCTCTTCGGAAAGCTCTTTTTTTACCTCTTCACATATCACCTTAATCTTCTCTACCTCCGTCACGCTGATGATCATAGGGAACATAATCCCCAGTTTGCCAAAGACAGAGGCTCTGTACAATGCTCTTAACTGTGTCTTAAACAATTCCGGTCTGGTAAGACATATCCTGATTGCTCTGTAACCCAGTGCAGGATTTTCCTCCTTTTCAAGATGAAAATAACTCACCTGTTTATCTGCACCTATATCTAAAGTCCTGATAATCACTTTCTTTTCCTTCATACTCTGAAGGACTTTTTTATAAACTGTAAATTGTTGCTCTTCCGTAGGATAATCGCTGCTCTCCAGATATAAAAACTCGCTTCTGAATAGTCCGATGCCCCCTGCTCCGACATCAAGAGCATCCTTCAGCTGCTTAACGCTTCCTATGTTGGCAAAAATATCTATCGTTCTGCCATCAAGGGTAATATTTTCCTTTCCCTTAAGCTCATCAAGAAGAGCTTTTTTTTGTTCATCCTCACGTTTTTTATTCTCAATTCTTTCAATCGTCTCTTCATCAGGAGCTATCCATATTCTGCCTGTATACCCGTCAACAGCAAGCCTGTCCCCATTACTGATTTCATGTAAAAAATCCTGTCCTACTCCGATGATAGCAGGAATATTCATACTTCTGGCCAGAATCGCCATATGTGAATTCAGAGAACCATATGCAGTCACAAATGCCACCACATGCTCCTTATCAAGCTGAACTGTCTCACTGGGAGAAAGCTCCTCTGCACACAGAATAACCTGTCCCTCCACACTGTCCGACACTCTGCCTTGCCCTGACAGATTTTCCATCAACCTGCCCGCAATATCTCTGATATCCGCCGCCCTTTCCCTCATATAGGAATCCTCCATAGACGCAAAGATTCCCTCGTATCTGTCCGCTACAGCCTTTATGGCATACTCTGCATTGACTGATTGTTCCTCAATAAGGTTAATAACCGAATTGACAAACTCTGCATCCTCCATAATCAAGATATGAGCTTTAAATATCTGCGCATTTTCTTTACCGGTTCCGGCAACTGCTTTTTCATAGATGTCATTTAACTGACTGATGGAAATTGATTTTGCATGAAAAAAACGTTTCTTTTCTTTCTCCGTATCATCAATATGCCATTTTCTGACATCATTATCATGTCCTGTCAACACAAACGCCCTGCCAATGGCAACACCTTTACACGCACTCTTACCTGTAAAATTTTTCATTTGATCCACCTCATACTTCTGTCTATGTTCCGTATATGGTTCAACCTTATTATCTGTTATCAACCTTCTCAGGATACATATCATGATGAAAAAGCCGGTCCTTTGCCACACGTTCCCACTCCGTTCCTACTTTTCCGTAATTACAATATGGATCTATTGAAATTCCCCCCCTTGGAGTAAATTTTCCCCACACCTCAATATATTTTGGCTCCATCAGTCTGATCAGATCCTTCATAATGGTATTCACACAATCCTCATGGAAGTCACCATGATTTCTGAAGCTGAACAGATATAATTTTAAAGATTTACTCTCAACCATTCTCTCCGCCGGTACATATGATATGGTTATTGTCGCAAAATCCGGCTGACCTGTTATAGGACAGAGACTGGTAAATTCCGGACAGTTAAATTTTACAAAATAATCATTTTCCGGATGTTTATTCACAAAAGTCTCTAAAACCTCCGGCGCATAATCAACCGGATATTTCGTTCCCTGACTGCCTAATAATGAAATGGATAGTTCTCTCTCTCTTACGCTCATATCCTAATCCTCCCTGCTAATATTCTATAGCAGATTAACTTTGTCATTTTACTACAGTTCCTAATATACCAATATTGCTTTCTAACACTTACCTGCTATTTGCTGTTGACCGGATTTTCTGCCGGGTCACTGACACCATTCTGCCTAAATGCATTCTTCCTGTCAATACAGGTACCGCATTTACCACAAGGTCTCTTTCCACCCTCATAGCAACTCCATGTAAGCTCATAAGGCGCCTTTCTTTCAAGTCCCAGCCTAACTACATCCGCCTTTGACATACTGATAAAGGGTGCCTCCACCTTTAGCACATTGCCACTTCCGAGGTAGATTGCTTCACTGATAGCCTTATGAAACTCCTCACTGCAATCCGGATAGGCACTTCCTGCCGCATCATCGGAATGTGCCCCATAATAAATCACCTCACAGCCCTTTGATAAAGCTACACTCGCCGCTGTAGATAAAAACAAACCATTTCTAAATGGGACATAGGTGGAGACAGGCGCCCCCTCCGTCTTCTTTAACTGCTCCGCATAGGATTCCTTCGGAATATCCTTGGCAGAATACTTCAAAAGTGAACAGTCACTATACTCAAATATTTTTTCAAGATTCATTTCCAGATGCATGACACCATAATAATCTGCCACTTTTCTTGCCGCCTCTACCTCCTTTGTATGTTTTTGCCCGTAAAAAAGAGATAATGTCATTACCTCGGCTTTTCCATATTTTTCCACTGCCAGTGAAAGACAGGTTGTACTGTCAATTCCGCCGCTTGACAAAACTAATGCCTTCATATGTTCTATTCCTTTCCTGTTCTCATGACGCTGCTCTTAGGAACTGTTCATAATAACTTTTCACTTTGCCGTCTGCTATGCTTTCATCTATGGTATTGCAGACGGCAGAGTGTTAAAAGTGATTAATGAACAGCTCCTTATATTCTGGTACTTCCTCTTCTATCATCACAATAGCCGCATCTGCAGCAGCTTATCATCATTAAATCTGCCACGAAAGGTAAAAGTCTTCGTCGTTGCCGCCGTCTTCTTTATCCCTCTGGCACTCATACAGCTATGTGTTCCCTCAATGATCACCGCCACATCTTCACTCTGCGTAATCTCCTGTATGATTTCGGCAATATCAGAGCCTATTCTCTCCTGCAATTGCAGTCTTTTACCCACCATATCTGCAATTCTGGCAATCTTGCTAAGTCCGATGACTTTTCCCCTTGGAATATAGGCAACCGTCACCTTCATATCATACATCAGTGCCATATGATGCTCACAATGGCTGAATATCTCAATATCCCTGACCATCACCATGTCCTGGCCGTTTTCATTCTTCTCAAGTTTATCGGAAAATGTCTTATGAAACATTTGTGCAATCTCATGGTTGGAATAATTCATTCCCTCAAAAATCTCGGTATACATCTTTGCCACTCTCTCGGGCGTCTCCCTAAGTCCTTCTCTGTCCGGATCATCACCTAATGCTATAAGAATACCACGAATATGTTCTTTAATTGCTTCTGTATCCATTGCCATCGTCATTAATCTCCATTCTTTTTCCCTGTCTTTTGAATATTATACACCCTTTTTATCCGGCTCCCAGATAATCTTATGAAGCTGTAACTGCATTCTGGCATCATTCCATCTCTTTTTCTTCATAAAATCCACTATCCTTTCCAGTTCGATTCTTCCAAAAACAGGGCTCAAAATAATATTACATTTACCATTTAAGTGATACTGCTCACTTACCTCATATGCCCGCTCAAGGTCTGCCACATCCGCTGCCACAAACTTAACCGTATCCTGTTCACACAGATACTCAAAATTATCGGTATTCATCCATGCCTCCATTTTACTTCCCCCCAGCTTATAATCCATCGTAAATACCGGTCTTGACCTGCATAAGCTGTCTTTGCTGTCCCCCTCAATGGCATCTTCAAAAATAAACCGGCTGATATCGACACTTCCATTTGTCTCTATCTCCACCCTCAGACTGCCCTCCTTGTATTGAAGAAGTTTTTTAATCAACTCATCAATCTGTGGCTGCAACAAAGGCTCCCCTCCTGTCAGAGTCACATTGGTAATTCCCTTCTCCCCTATTTGACAAAGAAGCTCCTCCTCTGTCATCACCTCATAAGTACAGTCCTGTTCATTTGCCCACGTAGTATCGCAATAATCGCAGTTCAGATTACAGCCGCAAAAACGTACAAAAACAGCAAGTTCCCCCGCGCACATGCCTTCCCCGTTAATACTGGTAAATAATTCTGCCACTCTGTAGCTGCCCATTGTCTGCATCCTTCCTTTCTTTTTCCTGCTTTTTATTATTCTCAAATGAACTGTTATCTGTAAGTGGCACAATTCTTCGGTGTCTCGTATACTCTTACAAAATCCACATCATAATTTCTATTTTTTATTTTATCATAAAAATATCTGGCAAAATTCTCGGCTGTCGGTCTGAAATCCACCTCTATCAGCCTGAATCCCTCCTCCTTAAGGGCAAGCACCGTATTCTCCTTTAAACTGCCCTTTTCAATGACAAAAGCATGGTCAAAAACGTCTACCTCCTCTTTCAAATCTTTCTTTAATTCAGAAAAATCCACACACATTCCCCTCTGCTGGGTATCCTCTTTCAACTGCTCTGCCCTTACCTCAACAACGACTCTCCACCTGTGTCCATGTATATTTTTACATTTTCCCACATATCCTGAGAGAAAATGTGCTGCATCAAAACTATGTTCTGTCGATAAACTGTACATCTCTTCCTCCTTCACTGTTACTATCCGTTCCGCTGTATTCTTTCATCACTGCCATCTGATCTGTTTTTTCATAACCTCCACTGTCACGTATTGTCTAAACAAAAAAACAGCCAACCACGTGACTGCTCAAAATTCTAACACATTGTTCCTGTTCACAGTAACAACTCATTCTTTCATTCAGTCCTGGTTTTGTTTAAGGACAGGATGGTACAAGCGAACTGTCCGATTAAGTAATACGTATATCCGAATATCATTATTTCAAATATTTATGTAATAGTCTAACACTATCATTTTTTTGTGTCAAGAAATTTCGAGAATTGCCAATTTTCAGCACATATGCTATAATGTCTGCCATATGCAGGAGGTGCGAGGCAAACAGCAGCGCAGAAATGAGGTGAAGCATGACAAAAATTGATTTAATCACAGGATTTTTAGGTTCCGGAAAGACCACCTTTATACGACACTATGTAAAGTATCTGTTGAGTACCGGCGAAAAGGTCTGTATTCTTGAAAATGATTATGGTGCCATTAATATTGATACCATGCTTTTATCTGACTTAAAAAGCGACTTCTGTGACATAGAGATGGTAGCAGGAGGCTGCGACTATGACTGTCACAGGCGAAGATTTAAAACCAAACTGATTACCATGGCTATGCTTGGCTTTGACAGGGTAATTGTGGAGCCCTCCGGTGTGTATGATATTGATGAATTTTTTGATATTCTCAATGAAACTCCCATTGACACTATGTATACGATAGCCAATGTCACAACTGTGATGAATGCAGAAACAGAAACGACTCTATCCGAGGAGGCTGCTTACCTTCTTGCCAGTCAGGCGGCGCTTTCAGGCTGTATTGTATTAAGCCATATCTCGGCTCGAAAGCATGGTGCTTCCTCCGGTATTGACATCTCCCGATTGTGTGAGTACCTCAACACTGCCCTTACAGGGATTAAGTGTAACCGCACGTTGAAGCCGACAGACTTCATTGCTGTCAACTGGGCGGATTTAACTGCCTCTGATTTTACCAAAATCGTCAATTCCGGTTACCATACCGTTTCCTTTGAAAAAGCATTTTCCATGGACAATAATGGATTTGAAGCTCTCTTCTTTATGCATATCCATATGGAACAAGAGGCTCTGGTTGAGAACATCAACGCTTTATTCAAAGAACCCTCCCTCGGAAATGTGGTCAGGGTAAAAGGCTTTTTGCTGACCGGTCAGACAGATACAGGTCAGGAAGAATGGATTGAAATTAATGCCACTGACAAAGTAATCAATATCACTCCGGCAGTTATCGGTCAGGAGGTACTGATTGTCATAGGTGAAAATCTGGACAGACAGAGAATCGACAGCTTCTTTGAAGCCAGATTCTCCTCTAACAGACTTCAATAGTTACTATCATGCCGGTATATTTCTGTGCATTTTATTATCTTATAA
>CACXFV010000057.1 GCA_902767015.1 uncultured Lachnospiraceae bacterium
ATGTCAGAGCAGGAGGCAAAACGTAAGCTGTTACAACAGTTGATGTAATAGTGAAATTGTAATAGAAGTTCATAATAACAATAAAAACTTACTAACTTATTGAGAAAATATTGCAGATATTCTCAATACATTTGCCATCATTATTAAATTTAAGGTACAGGATTCTGGTGAGGAAAAGGATTTGGATGAAGCTGTGAAGTCTGCGTTTAAGGTGAAAAAGTACTGATTGGAAAATAGAAAATCGTATGCAGGAATAAGTAATAGCATCAGTTTACGCAAAATTGATGCTATTACTTATTTTTTGTTTGAATTTATGAAAAATAATTTATTCTCGTCAAAAAAATGGTCAGTGTTTTCTTGGTGTCCTAAATATTCAAGGAAGATAGAAGATATTTATTAGATATCTGTTTTCTGCGAAAATGTCATAGCCATCTAATATTAGTACATAATATCATTATTTCAATTTATTGAAAAGCTATAAAAACTGTCAAAATACTTGAAATATATTATGTAAAAACTTTTATGGTAGTACTTGTTTTGATGTGATAGCTTGAGTAATTTGCGGGAATTGAGAAAACTTCGCACAAAACAGAATTACTAGCGATTTTTCAATGGAGGTGATGGTGTGTCAAAAGAAAAAGACAGTAAGAAATCCGATGATAAATCACTTGACAAGTCTCAGCAAAGTTCTTCAAAAAAAACGGTGATTATATTGGGGATAGTGATAATTGTTTTACTTCTTGCTGTCATAGCAGTGTTACTGCTAAAAAAAGATAATAATTCGAAGGAAGAAATTAAGGAGACAACAAAAAGGAATGTTGTTGTCAACAAGGACAATGCTGATATAGTGGCTGATGAACTGCTTAATCAGGAGTATGTTGAACCGGGATATTATAACGTCTCTATGACGAACGAATGGCATTTTTCTTCAGGAGATGCTATTTCGGAAGATGCATATGTGGAGAATGTGGAGGAAAATACTAATGATGTGTATTTTGAACTGGTTCTTGCTGATAATGAGGAAAAAGTATTGTTAGAATCTCCAATTATTCCAAGAGGAAGCGAGATGAAAAATATTGCATTAGATGTTGTCCTTGGACAAGGGACATATAATTGCGTGATGATATATCATCTTGTGGATGAGGAACAGAATACTTTAAATCTTCTTCGGGTAGCAGTGACAATTGTCATAGAAAATTGAGGCAGGATGTTTTTGTGAAAAAAATTCAAGGAGGAAAAAGTTTATGAGAAAAAATATTAAATCATTTACAGCAGCAACTTTGGTTGCGACATTAGCTTTAGGAAGTTCGTTAGCAGTATTAGCTGATAACAGCAATAGCGGAAACATGGAAACACAGGCAGGAACATTGGAAGGTCATGTAACAAAAAGCGTTACTAATGTTTTGCTACCAGTTACCACTGCAGGTTCAGATGTAACTTATAATGCGAGTGTATTTAATTATACAATAGATCCTGAAAGATTGGTTCAGGAAACAGATGGTGCAAAATATGGTGATGCAGATTTTCCGAAGACTAATGATACTGGTGTATACTTTTTGACTGGTCAAAGAGAGGCTGCATATACGGAGGCAACTGGTCTTACAGCGTTTGCAGCAGGAACGACCTATTATACAAAGGATGGTGACGGTTATACTGAAGTTACAGACGGAACCACTTTTGCAAGTGGAACTACTTATTATACTTATAGAGATGCTGGAAATATATATGGCAATGAAAGTGGTGAACTTAAAGTTATTAATAAGAGTAGTCATGCAATCAACCTTACTGTTAAGGCAGAAGCTGTCAGTGCGACAACGGATATTGCGTTAACAAGTAAGGACAATATAGCAACATCACAGACGCCAGCATTATATCTTGGACTTAAAGTTAATGCGGAGAATGCTATTGCGATAACAAAAGATACAGCGGCAGAGAAAACAGTTTCAATTGCTGGAAAACCAGCTAATTTTAAGACAGATGTAAATCAAAGTGGAAATGGATATGAGTATCGTGTACTGACATTAGATGAATATAAAGCTCTTGCTGGAAATTCAAGTAAGACCGAGATTGAATGGGATAGTGCAACCTTTAAGCTTGAGGGAGACGTTACGAATAAGACAGTTGAGAGCACGACGACAGCTCCAAAGATAAAAGTTACTTGGAGTTGGGTAGATCCTGCCGCAGCAAAGACAGTAACTTTTAATAGCAATGGTGGAAGTACAGTACAGTCACAGTCTGTAACATCGGGAGCGAAAGCAACAGAACCTACAGCACCGACAAAAGAAGGATTTACATTTGTAGGTTGGTATTCTGATGGGGATTTGGAAACAGAATTTAACTTTGATACAGCTATAACAGCTGATACTACATTGTATGCTAAGTGGGAAAAGAGTTATGATGTTACCGCAGATAATTTGGCAGTAACTTGGAGTGACTTGGAAAACAATTTGATATTTACAGTAGATTTAGATAGTTTTGATGCTACTGCAATTGCAGATATTGGAATAGCATATAAAGGAAATCAGTTTGAATGCAATGGAACATGGAATAATAACAAGACATTAAGTACCGGAGGATTTGTAGAAATAAGTAGTGATAGTATAACAATAAATACGACAGCAGCAGAGTATTTATTTGATGGAAATGCTAGTGGAACAGTATATGTTAAACTGACAACAAGTGCTGGTGATATAACGAAGGAAGTTGTTGTAAGCAAATAATTGTTTTAATAGCGGCAATAAAGGAAATGGCTGATGTTAAAATATATCAGCCATTTCTCAATTATTATTGAAAATAATATATAAGTATTACGAATGTATTTAACATAGGTGAAATAAAGTTGAAGAAAATAATAAATATAAAAAATTATTCTAAGAATATTGCCGTTTATGACGGATATAATAGAGCGTATACATATAAAACAATTTTTGAAAACTCAGATAAATTGAAAATGGTCTTAGGTGACCGCTGTGTTATTTTAGTTTTATGTGATAGAAATTTGGAGACAATTAGCTTTGTATTAGAATTAATGTTACAGGGATATGTTCCGCTGTTGATGCCGAATGATATTAATCTTATTGTCTTGAATAAGCTGATTGAGGCATATAAACCATCGTATGTATATTTATCCAATGTTGATGAGTTTGGAAAAGAAAATAGATATGAGAAAATAATGCTAAAGTTAGAAAATCACTATGTTTTAAAATTATTTGGTTATAATTACAAATTAAATGAAGAATTAGCATTATTGCTTACCACAAGTGGAACAACGGGCAGTAGGAAACTGGTAAGAATAAGTTATAATAATTTGCATTATAGTTGTTTGTATAGTTGTAAAAAGCATATGATCAGAGAAGAACATAGAGGAATATTGTCATTGCCAATAAATCATATTCTAGGTTTTATCTTCTGCTTATGGCAATGGTACGTGGGAGCGACAGTAGTTATTACTCAGGACCTAATATATAGTGATAAATTTGAAAAGGTATTTATAGAAAATAAAATTAATAATTTTGTTGGAGTTCCATGGCAATTTTCAGTATTAAATAAATTAGATTTTTGGAATGAAGAAAAGGTTAAAAATCTTAATTTTGCTATGGTAGCAGGCTCTAGAATCATAAAAGAGGATGTTGATAATCTTATAAACAGATTAAACAATAAAATTTTGATTGCATATGGAATGACAGAGGTTACAGGAGAAATTGCGAGCATTCCATTAAAGGATTGTCCTGAGATTGAAGTGGTTGGATGTGTAATGAATGAAGATTTTATTGAAATTGATAATAAGAGTTCAGAAATAATAGTTTCTAATAATAGGGTTTGCTTGGGATATGCAAATAGTTTTCAGGATTTAGATTTGGGTAATGTTAACAAAGGGAAAATAAATACTGGAGATATAGGATACATAGATGAAAGAGGAAATCTTTATATAAAAGGAAGAATAAGCAGATATATTAAAATACTGGGGAAAAGAATAAGTCTTGATGAGATAGAATGTCTCATTAATAAAACGTTGAACGAAAATATTGTATGTATAGAAAAAAATGATGAATTATGTATATGTTGTGATAGTACATTAGATGAAGAAGTTTACAAAAAAATTAAAGATTTTGTGACTTGGGATCTTAAAATTAATAAACAGTTTTTTAATTTGGTTCGTGTGGATAACATTCCGTTAACAGAAAGTGGTAAGGTTAATTATTGCAAAATGAAATCAGCAATAGAAAGATTATCATGAGGTTTGTATGAAAAAAATAGTAAAATCATACATATATAGAATAAGCAATAGAGAAGTGACTGATGATGAAGAATTAATATATTCAGGAATTTTGGATTCATTTAATGTACTTGAACTGATTGATTACATTGAGGAATATTTTAATATTCAATTTAAGTTGGAAGAACTCAAAGAAATTAGCAATTTTTCTAGTGTAAATGCTATATGTAGTATATTAAATAAAAAGATTAACAGTAGGTCGAAAAATGAATGATTTAGAAAATAGAGTCAGATGTTTGGACTGGATAGATATAGATAATAAAATGTGGTTGGTTTGCCCGGAATATAATGGTATATTTTGTGTTGATAAACAGTCTAATACAGCACATCATGAAATTTTTTTTAATGAATATCCAAAGTTTAATTCAGGTTGGTGGTATTTATCACTGTTAAAAGCAGGAGAAAATATAGTATGTGTTCCGTTTAAGGCAAACCATATTAATATATATTCATTGAACAATCATAAGGTACAATCTATTCAAATTAATGAAGACATTAACATGCACCATGAAATGTATAATTTAGAAAAAAAATATTATCGGGGATATGTAAATGGAAATTATGTGATTTTAAGTGCATATGATTATCCGTCGATAATTTATTTTAATGTTAGTACATATCAAATCTATTACATTACAAATTGGTTTGATAATAAAAGGATAGATATTTATAACTCAAATTATAAATGTTATTTTGGAGATGGCATTGTTCAGATGAAAGATGAGATTTATTTACCTGTTAATTGTTTTGCTGCAATACTAATATTGAATTTGAAATCTATGAAAACTCAATTAAAGTATTTAGAGTGCGATTCTGATGGATATGAAGGAATTACATTGAATGATAATTATATATATTTAGTATCAAGAAAATCTGATAAATATTATCTGGTTATTTGGAATATAGAAAATAATTTTATAAAGGAAATAGGAATTCCATTTCATGGTCTGGCATTTGATTGGATATCGTTTTTACGACCACTATATTTTGATTCAAAAATATACTTAATTCCAGCAACAGCGACGCATTTTTATATAGTTGATTTGCAAGCTTGTGATGTGAAAATTGCGGAAGAACTTGAATGTATAATAGCTGAATTTCCACAAAATATACAAGATTTTAAGATAGCTCAGTATGAACAAAATAATAATCACATTACTTTTCATACATGGTGGGATTATAAATTTCATGAATATAATCTTGAAACAGGAGAACGGCGAGATTATGAAATAAGACTTGAAGATGAGAGATATTGGCAGCATTATAGAAATGATTTATGTGAAAAAATGATACAAGATGGAAATATTATATTAGAAGGAACAGTAACATTGAATTCGTTTTTGGAAGTAGTGTCAAATATACATAATAATATTGCTGGCAACAAAGTGTAGCACTATCAAAGTGGGCTTTATATTACCATAAATTCAATAAATTTTAAATTAATTGTTTGAATATGAATAGTTTCACTCAATTTTGGAGGTCATATGTATTTAGATTTTAAAGTAGCAATGCCGAAGACGAAAGGTGTCTCTGTCAAACGGATTAAGAATATACCTTATGTATATCTCGAATATGGCAGGGTTTATCTGCCGGAGAAAAAGTACAATACAGCTAAGAGAGTCTGCATAGGAAAAGCCTGTGATGACCAGCCGGGAATGATGATTCCGAATACAAATTTTGTGAAATATTTCCCGGAGGAAGCGTTTCCGAAAGGGGCAGAGGAGGTTGTGCGAAGCAGTTGTATTCATGTCGGAGCATTTTTGGTTATCAGGAAAATTATTGAGGAAAAGTTTCCGGAAAGGATGATAACGGAGGTGGTAGGCAGGGAGGCAGGACTGTTTCTGGAGCTTGCGGTGTATTCACTTCTCACGGAAGGAAATACGGCACAGTATTACCAGGATTATGCATATAACCATCCGTTGTTGACAGAGAAAATGAAGATTTACAGCGACTCAGAGATTTTCGATTTTCTGACAAGCATATCGAAAAACCAAAGACTCACTTTTCTGAATGAGTGGAACACAAAAAATAATCATGGTGGAAGGATTTATATTGCCTGTGATTCTATTATCAATCGCCATCAGTCAGATGAGGTCGATATAGCGGAGGCAGTACATACAAAGGATGAGGGAGAAAAAACAGTCATCAACTACCTGATTGCTTATGATGCAGACAGCAGGGAGCCTTTGTTTTATGACACTTATTATGGGAGGATGTCAGCTGCCAGACAAATCCGATTCATGTTAGATAAAGCGGGGGAATATGGGTGTCAACAGGTAGGTTTTGTTTTGAATCACACATATTTCAGCGAAGAAAATATTCAATTGTTAGATCAAAGCGGATGCGATTTTATCGTTATGGTAAAAGGCGAAGAAAAGCTTGTCAGGGATGTGGTTTGGGAAACGATGGAAACATTTGAACAGGATTGTGTAAACAGCATCCCTGCATATCAAGTGAGCGGAACAACTGTAAAGCGCCGGCTTTTTCCGACAGACAGACAGGAACGGTATTTTCATATCTACTATAATGAGCAGGAACATATGGCAGAGCGTGATAAGATGAAAGATAAAATCGACAGAATGTCAGAACAACTGAAAGCATGGAGTGGGAAGCGGCTAAGACCAACCGGAGAATTTCAAAAGTATTTTAAACTGCTCTACTTCCATGAAGGGCAGGAGGATGAAGTATTCAACTGTGGCAGGGAATTGACAGAAGTCATTCATCAGGAAATAAAACTGTATGGCTATTTTGTCATTATCACATCGGAAAAGATGACAGCAGAGGAAGCATTGACGTTGTGTATAAGAGGAAATGAATCTCAAAAGTTGTTCTGCGGAAATAAACCGTATCTTCAAGATGGCAGCGAGAGAATATATGGGCATAAATCTGTTGATGCTAAGATTTTTATTGAATTTGCAGCGTTAATCATCCGAAATCAAATTGATGTGTGTATTAGGGAAAGGTTGATGCAAAATGGACGAAAGTGGAACGGAGTCAATGTATCGTCGGTTCTTCGGGAACTGGAAAAAATTGAGATGATAAAAGGTCTTGATAATGTATACAGACTGGATCACGATGTCACAGCTGCACAGAGGGAAATCCTCAATGCATTCGGAATGACTGATCAGGATATCAAAGTTCAGGCAAAACAGCTCAGCAAAGAACTGATACAGGTGGAGCAGGAGAAAGCAGACAATTATATATCAGGCGAGGGTAAAGATGTTAAAAGTAACAAATAATACAACTGAATTTTTTGAAAAAGAAGATGGCGATATCATCATCTATGGAGCAGGTAATGCAGGGTATTGGGTAGGTTATTACATGAATCGATGTGGCATAAATTTTGAATGTTATGTTGACAAGAACATATGGCATGAAAAAATTTATTTATTGGAAAAACCGGTATATAAGCCAGATGAACTCTTCAGATTTAAGGGAGAGAAAGTCAGAATTATAATAACAGCAAAAAACCAGGATTCTGTTCTGGCAAAGCTATTAGAATTAGAACAAAGGTATTCAATTAATGCCATTTGTCTGACACCTTTATATCCCAGTATTAATCGTCCTGATAAAATCAAGAGATATAATATTAATAAATTTCTTGGATATTTTAGAAAAAAATTATTGAAAGCACCTCTGCCTACTGTATTATCAAATGATTGTACGGGTGGACTTTTTTATGACATAATGGATAGTATTATGCTGTCGCCGTTAATAAACACTGCTATAATGTCGGAAGATTTTGTGAAGATTTGCAAAAATCCTCAATATTACTTAAATGCAGATTTAAGGGAACCTCATTATACAGTATTTTGTTTTCCGCCGGGTAGTCATGAAGAATCAATTTCTTATCGATTAAACGATATTGTAATTTCATTTGGTCATATACCTGAAAATGAAGAAGGAAATATTGAAAAGAGATGGGAGATTATGAAAAAATATATTAATTGGAACAGATTAATTTATATCATGGTTGATAAGCATGGAATGATTCCATTTAGGACATTTAACGAGTTTCAGGAATTAGAGGGAGAGAAAATGATTATGATAAAAGATACAAAGTCATTATATTTATTGAATGAAACAATACATTGTTTTTATGATGCAGCAGGTTGCTTTTTTCAAAGGGATGATCCGATAGAGAATCATTTTGATATAGTTGGTTGGTTAAACAAGGAATATTGTTAGTGAGATATACTGTAAAATTACATGATACAGTATATCTTGTGAATATTTATCAATACAATAAATAATATATTATATGCTGCAATTCAGTGCCGTGTACGGTGTTGAATTGTAACTATTATATTGATGAAATTGGAGAACAACAAATATGAATATTGCAATTTATGGGACAGGTCATCAGGCAAATACATTAGTGGAATATTTGTCTGATAATCATAATGAAATAAGTATTTCTTGTTTTGTAGAAAGTAAAAAGACAAAAGAATTATTTTGGGGATATCCGGTTATTGAACCTAATGATTTGAAGAATTATAGTTTTAATTATATTGTAATTGCTATAGAAAAATATGAAGAGATTTTACAATATTTAAAAAATAATTATTTGGACGTATATATTTCTTTAGAACATCAAGTGATATCTGTTATACGCTTTTATAAATTGATAGGCAATAAAAATTGGAGGATGCCATACCATTCTACAATTTTAAACAATGGCCTTTCTTATGTATATACATCAGAAGACATGTATATTGGAAGACAAATGTTAGAGTCAGGAGTTAACTTTGCCGAATGGCAGATTTTATTATTTTTTGAATTGGTTGACAATTTTTATGGAAAAAAGGAAAGAAATGGTTATTTTTTTGATATTGGTGCCAATATTGGTACTACAGCAATATATGCAAAAAAAATAAAGCCGTTATTAAAAATTTATGCAATAGAAGCAGGACAGAATAATTTTGATTTGCTAAGAGTTAATTGTATATTGAATCATATGGATGATATAAAGACTGTTCAAATAGCACTTGGGAATACTTGTGGAGAAAATTCTTATTATTATTGTATCAATAATCCTGGTGGAAGTGGATTTTACGATTTAGAGAGAGAAGAAAAAAGTCACATTACAACTTTAGATAAGTTTATCTTAGAGGGAGAAGAAAAAGTCCATATTACAACTTTAGATAAGTTTATTGTTGATAGTAATATTTCTCCTAATGAAATTGATTATATTTGGATGGATGTTGAGGGATATGAAGCGAAGATTATAGAAGGTGGTATGAAAACTTTATCACAAAACCGTATTCCGCTATTACACGAATTTGCACCTGATAGATATGGTGATATGATGAAATATATTTCAAATATGCAAACAGTGTATAGTTATTTTTTGGATGTTCATGATTATTATCAGGGAGATTACAGAATTTATTCTATAGATGAAATAAAATCCTTTACAAAAAAAATGAAGGAAGAGAATCATACAATTACAGATTTGTTTTTCTTTTAAAGAACAGATTGCATTAGATGAGAAAAAAAATGATTAAAATAGTACAAGAATTAATTAAATTTTGTAAATCGCATAGATGTATTTATTTATATGGAGCAGGTTTACATGCTGAAATATGTTATGATTTATTGAAACAACAAAATATTATAATAGATGGGTTTATTACTACCAAAAAGGAAAAGAATATTTTTATGAATTTACCTGTTTATTCAGTGGATGAAATTAAAACATTGATTTATTCATCTGATGGTATAATACCCGCATTTTATGATGCGGAAATTCAAGTACTTGAACAATATTTTGTGTTTGAGAAGCCGGATTTTTATCCACTTGATCAAAAGTTTATCATAAAAATTTCATCTTATTACACTGCAAAGAAACTATGTACTGTAATAAATAATGAATATGGTGTCCCAGATGTGTGGAACTCAAATATTATCTTGAAAGAGATTCTTATTGTACGAACAGATATGATGGGAGATTTTATATGTACAATACCTTTTATCAGAGAATTAAAGAAGAATTATCCCTATGCAAATATTTCACTGATAATAAGAGAATCTAATTTGGATCTTGCGCAGAATTGTCCATATGTAAAAAGAATTGCTCTATATAAGGAAAACGTAAGGGAAGGTGGTCTGTATGAACAGAGTAAGGATATTGTTAATCTAAAAAAACATATAGCATTTTTTTTGGAACATGAATTTACAGGAATTCGTTTTGATGCGGTTTTTCTGCCAAGAGAATTATTTAGCGGAAGAAATATGATTGATGATTTTTTGTTTGCCTGTTGCAGTAAAGCAAAATACAGAATTGCACATATTATAAAGAATGAGTGGGAAAAGGAACTGCTTTATAAAGTGGTAAAAAACAGTTTTTCTTTTTTGCAGATGAAAGATGTGCCAATGCATGAATCTGAATATCAGTTAGATATGCTGAAAGCATGTGGTTTAAAAGTGACAAATCAAGCATTTGAATTATGGTTATGTGAGGATAATTTAAAAAATGCACAAAATATTTTTTTGAAAAAAGGAATAGGTGAGAATTCTATTTTGTGTGCAGTTGGAATTGTTGGCAGTGAAGAAAGAAAAAATTGGAAGATAGAAAACTATCAAAAATTATTTTCTATTTTTAGGAAAAAGTATGGTGTAAAGTATAAATTTTTATTGTTTGGTGGAAATGATGCTGTTAATGCTGCTCGTAATTTAGTGATATATGAGAATACTGTTGATTTAACTGGTCAATTACAACTTGGAGATACAATTGCTTTGATGAAAATGTGTCATATGTATGTTGGCTCCAATACAGGTTTACTCCATATTGCAAGTGCATTTGGAAAGCCGGCAGTTGTGCTCAATTTTTCTTTGGATGATGAGGAAGAGATTTTTTCGGCAGGTCCTGTAAGATGGGGCGCCTATGGTGTGGAAAAATGTGAACTGGTGCCGCCATCAGGTCTTGACGGATGCCATGGTGTGTGCAGTAAGAAATATTCACATTGCATTAATCAGATTACAGTGGAAGAAGTAGCAGCTTCCATTGAGAAACTAAGTAAATATAAATAGAAAGATTTGGAGAAGTACTTTTCATATTAAATTGTCTGTGCTGTTTACACCGACATGTATGTAGGGTTGAAAGGAAACTTCCAAACCTACGTATTGGTGACAGTATCGCTGGCAAATAAGTACAATATAATTGCATTGGCAATATGCAGGGGTAGAAACATGAAGATATATATATTTGGTATTGGAAATAATTTTATCAGGTCATACAGATGGCTGGCAAAACATTTTGAGATCTGTGGTTTGATTGACAGTTCGGGTTCTGTTCAGGGAAAATGTATCTGTTCACATATTGTACAGGATGCATCTGTACTTTTGGAAAATCAATATGATGCTATTATGATTACTGTCAATCAGCATGAGGATATTTTAAAAAGTCTTGTGGATTTAGGAGTGCCTGAAGAGAAGATAATTTTATTAAGTAATTTATTGGTAGAATCAGGCAGTTTTAAAGAAAGTAAATATTCTGTAAATCAGTTTATTGTAGAAAGCAATGACAGTAATATTCATCAATCAGTTCGCATGGGTGTCATAATGGGGGGAGGTGCCGGAAACAAGTTTGTACAAATGAATTTTATCTACTGCCTCCATCAGTATCTTGGAGATGAGTCGGTGAATTTGGTCATTTTTGGAGATCAGTCAGATGAACTGAACAGACTTCTGATGGAGCAGGAGAACGGTATCTTGGAATATCATCTGCCATCTGAAACAAGATATTTTTATGATTGTGATGTAATGATTCAACTGGAATTTTATCCGCATGTATTATTGCCGTATGGAAGTTGGATAGAAAAACAGACACCAAAGCTGTACCGCCTGCTAAACCTGTGGTGGATGTATATGGAGAATGAAGAGAGAATGAGGGGCATATTGTTACCGCAATTAAATCATGCAGTATATCAAAACAGCATAAGAGAGGAAAAGGGTGTGTTGGACAGCTATGATATAGAGGGTTCATTGAATATAGAGAAAAACTATAGCTGGAGATTAAAACCTGCAGAGTATGGAAATGAATTGGATGTATTTGGTCTGCAACCACAGGAATATATTACTGTCCAACGAGGAGCATCACCACTGAGCATGATAAGAGGTAGTACAAAATTATGGTCAAAAGATAATTATGAGAAGTTGATTACATTATTGAAAAAGAGATATCCTGAAAAAAAAATTGTACAGTTGGGGAAAACAATAAATGGTGGAGAACTTGATGGTGTGGAGGTCAATCTTTTGGATAAAACCACATGGACGACATTAGGAATTGTGTTGAAACATGCATTTCTTCACATTGATGGTGAATGTGGGATGGTGCATTACCGGGCAGCACTTCATGCAGGAACATCTGTTGTCCTTTTTGGGGCAACACCAATGGATTTTTATGGCTATCCGGACAATATTAATATCAAAGCCAATGCATGTCCTCAGTATTGTGCCAGACTTACAGATACATGGCAGGAGCAATGTGTAAGAGGCTTCGATGAGCCGCCCTGCATGGAAGCAATCACTCCCCAAATGGTCATGGAGAGGATTGAAAAAGCAATGGAACAAAAAGCTGATCCACAATAATTTAAGTCATTGGATGAGTAGCAGCAGATAAGGATAACAATGTATGAATATGAAAGAAGCAGATCGAAGACTTACGTTAATTAAAACAGGTAACATAGAAAAAGCTCTTTCCTTTGTAAATCAGTCGTTATATGAGGAATCCAATATAAAACTGGATGAAGAATATAGAATCAATTATCTTGATACCTATAAAATATATCGTTACGAATGGATAAAAATGAGATTAAGTGATTTGCGGGTATTTTTTATCAGCAAAGAAGGCGATTTTCATTTTGTGCCTTTGGCAGAGACGATTGCTTATAAGACAATCATCCGTTATTCAGTGAATGAATTGTGTAATGATACAGAGAACATATGGCAGGATTATGAGACATATACGGACAGGCTTAAGAAAAATGACCTGAATTTTATGCATACAAAGAGCCGATTTGAAAGTCTTATACAGGCATTGGAACAAAAGGGCTTTGATGACACACATCCCATCTTAATTGATGATGACAATCGCATTTTAGATGGGCAGCACCGTGCGGTCTGGCTTGCCGGAAAGTATGGATTAGACAGTCAGATAAGGATGTTGAGACTCTATACATTAAATGATGACAAATTTGATTTCTTTCCTTTTGAGAGGATTCCAAGAGACAGCAGGGTCGTCATCTATGGCGCGGGAAATTTTGGTGAAGCGTATATCCGGCAGTTGGATCAGACAGGATATTCGATGGTAGCAGGATTGATTGACAGAGACGCTGACAGATGGAATCGGGAGATTAAAAAGCGGCAGAGGATTGAATGTCAACATCCGGAAGAAATCAAAAATTTCGCAGAAAAGTATGATTATATTGTGATTGCCAGTCGTAGTAAAAAGCATGTGCAGGATATGAAAAAGGTACTTGATGATTGGAAGATAGATAAGGAGAAGGTAATAGCCTATTTCTGAGACGATTGTAAAAGATTTGATGATAGATATAAGAAAAAGGAGAGAAGTATTAATGTCAGCAGAAATCAATAAGAACATGAAGATTATAGTTACCGGAGGAGCCGGATTTATTGGCAGTTGTGTAGCGGGAATGCTGAATAAACACGGAGTTGAAAGTATTGTGATTGTTGATAATATTGGCACTACAGAAAAGTGGAAAAATGTAAGAAATAAAAAATACAGGGAGTATGTGAATAAACAGATTTTTTTAGAAAAACTATGTAACGGGGAGTATTGTGAGGCTGATGTCATTATTCATATGGGAGCATGCTCATCCACTACACAGGCTGATTTTGATTATCTGTGGCAAAATAATGTAGAGTATACAAAAACGCTTTGGCGGTATTGTGCCGAGCATGAGATTAGATTTATCTATGCAAGTTCAGCAGCAACCTATGGAAATGGTGAGAATGGATTTTCAGATGATATCAATAAGGTCAAAGAATTGTTACCATTGAATGCATATGGTTATTCAAAACAGGTGTTTGATCAATGGTCGCTTAAAGAGAAGAAAAAACCAACACAATATGTAGGGCTGAAATTTTTTAATGTTTATGGACCAAATGAGTATTGTAAGGGGAATATGGCAAGCATGGTTTTTCATGGATATCGTCAAATAAAGGAAACAGGAAAAATACAACTTTTTCAATCGAATAACAGTAGATATAAAGATGGGGCACAAGAGAGAGATTTTGTATATGTAAAGGATGTGTGCAAAGTGATAGCATATTTTTTAAAGCATCCCCAATATAATGGGATTTTTAATGTGGGAACGGGAAAAGCAAGCACCTTTGAACAACTTGCAACATCTGTATTTTTAGCAGAAAAAAGAGATACAAAGATTGAATATATTCCTATGCCGGATAAATTGAAAAAGAATTATCAGTATCACACAAAAGCGGAGATAGAATCACTCAGAAATATTGGATATCATGAAAAATTCATGGATATTTTTGAAGGAGTAGAAGATTATGTTGAAAATTATTTAAGCAAAGACTATGCCATCTATTAAAAGATATAGTATGCATTATTTGGAAATTAAGGAAGCGGTTAGTTTACAGTCAAAGATTTAGCAGGATAGTGAGAAGAATATGAAACAGCGTGAAGTGAACAGAAAAAGTATTAGCAGAGGGAATAATAAAAAACAACGAGCCATAATATTTGGTGCAGGAAATAATTATATATACAGTGCAGGTATTCTCCACGCCATGTACACAATCGTGGGGATTGCAGATAATGCCCCTGCCAGACAGGGGAAAGAATTGTTTGGCTTTCAAATCAAAAGTCTTTCAGAGGTCATGGAACTTCCGTTTGATGTGGTCATTGTCACGCCCTCTGATAATGTGGCGATGATGGAACAATTGCATGCCTATAAAGAATTACATAACAGGATCATTCGTCTGGAAGAGGCATTGTCATCTGATAAAGACAGGAAACACATAAGAATAGCAGTGCTCATGTATGGGGGAATGGGAGATTTTCTCATTGGAAAGAACTGGCTGCATCTTTTAGCCGGACATACAGAATTAGAAAAAAAGTGCATTGATATCTATGTCAGCAGTAAGGATATGGTTACTGCACAGGCGGTTTATGGTGACAGTGAACTGATAGAAAGGGTGCAGGCGGTCAATGAACAGCTTCCTGAGTTGCTTAAGGAAGATGGATATGATCTGGTCTTTCGGTTTTCCATTTTTCCAATGGTACAGTTCATGAAGGATAAGCGGCTGGCAGAAAAATCCCCACTGCTGTTTGATTATGCGACGGAACTGAGAAAGTTTGGCATGCTGTATTACAATGAAGGATTTTTTGCTTCACCTGATTTTTACAGAACCGTCAAAGCTTTGTTTGACCGGCAGCCGGAGAAACAGTATCATACGCATTTTGATGTACTGGACAATCTGGGGGCAGATGATACAACGGTCTGTCCGATGAGGCTGTGGCGGGAGGAAGAGGCATATCTTTCCACGATCGGTATTAAAAAGAACCGGTATATTACCATCAACACGGGAGTAAATGTGGAATACAGGAAAAAAACAAGTACGCGCATATGGGCACTGGAAAAGTGGAATGCACTGGCAGAGAGACTGAAAGAGCAGTTTCCACAGCAGAAAATTGTACAGATAGGATTGAAGAGAGTAGAGAGGGACAATATCAGGGCAGATATTCATCTGAATGGAGTAACAGATTTGGAAGAGCTAAAGATTCTGCTGAAAAATGCGTGGCTGCATTTTGATTATGATAGCGGGCTGGTTCATTTAAGGCATATGCTTCGGGGAGGCGCTTCGGTTGTTCTGATGGGCGCTCTGTCGTCAGAAAAACATCATTATCAGGAAAATATCACTGTACGTGCCGGGGTTTGTGAAGCGTGCGAGTGGAAGACGAAAGACTGGCTGACCAATTGTCCGCGTGGTTTTAGAGAACCGGTCTGTATGCAGGCAATCACTCCGGACATGGTAATGGCAGCAGTGTCCGGTTATCTGAATCGGTATGAAGTGGCACACAAAATATGCGTCTGAACTGTTACGCTCAAATAAAATCATGAAGAAGCTTATTATACTCGCAAACGAAATTAACTGCCGACTACATTTTTCGTTGTGGTATATGCAGTTACACTAAACATTTGCCTACGGCAAATATTAAGTGTAACTAGTATAACAAATATTAAATTCTTCGCACTTTAAAACAGTGTGAAAACCTGTAAATATGCAGGACTTAACACATGGCAAAGTATACAGAACTTAATTTACGTCATACTAGTATAAGAAACGTATTGAAAAAATGTATTGGGAAACTTAAGGGCAGGAGGATGAGTCAGAATGACAGAAAAGAAATACAAAAAAATATTGGTAGTGGGAGATGCCATGTTGGATGAATATCATTTTGGCAATGTAGACAGAATCTCACCGGAAGCTCCTGTGCCGGTTTTTTTAGAGACAGGGAGAGTGCGTTGTACGGCAGGAGGAGCGGCCAACGTAGCCGTGAATATTGCTGCCATAGGTATTGATACTGATTTTTTATCGGTAGTCGGAAGTGATGAAAATGGAAATAAACTGCTTGCTCTATTGCGAAGTCAAAAGGTAGCAGTGGAGAAAGTGGTTGTATCGAAAGACCGCCCCACAACCTGTAAGGTTCGCTTTATTGGACAAAATAATCAGCAGGTATTAAGAGTGGATGCAGAAGAGGCAGCAGATATCTCAGAGGAGATGGTTGATGTATGTATTGCACAGGCAAAAGAACGGATAGAGGACTATGGTCTTTTATTGCTTTCTGATTATAAAAAGGGATTGCTGACAGAGGAGGTAACACAGAAATTAATTAAACTGTGTGTGCAGCATCATATACCGGTTTTTGTAGATGTAAAAGAAAAAAATTACCACAAATACAGGGGAGCCACATTGTTGAAACCAAACAGAAAAGAACTGGAATGGTTGTCGGGGCATAAGACAGACACTGTGGAAAATGCCATTGAGGCGGCAAAGGTGCTATGCAGGGAAGCAGAGGTTTCATATGTTTTGGCGACACTTGGCGGAGATGGAATGATACTCATTCGTGACGGTGAGTTTGTGAAGAGGGCAGAAAGCACAGCAAGCGAAGTGTATGATGTGACAGGGGCAGGCGACACTTCCATTGCATATCTGGCTGCCGGTGTTGTCATGGGGCAATCGGTTGAAAAAGCGGTGACAATATCCAATTATGCGGCAGGGATTCAGGTTTCAAAGGCAGGGACATGTGTGGTAGCGCCGGGAGAAGTAATGAGAGCGATGCATATGGATGATATTACAGTAAGTGTATCTGATAAGGTTGTACATATTGGTGGCATTAGCGCAGGAAAAAGCGATATGACGGGGGATAAGAATGGAAATAGGGATGACAGTAAGGAACTGGATTTTTACAAGACGGATGGAGTGGAAATCTTGGAAAAACTGAGGGCAGAAGGAAAAAGGCTCGTCTTTACCAACGGATGCTTCGACATTCTTCATTCAGGACATGTCTCCTATCTGCAGGCAGCGAGAAGCTTAGGAGATATTCTGGTTGTCGGTGTCAACAGTGATGAATCGGTAAGCCGGTTAAAGGGAAAGGAGCGTCCGGTGAATTCACTTCATGACCGTCTGCAGGTATTGGAAGCATTGGCGTGTGTGGATTATGTGATACCTTTCCGTGAAGATACACCCGCAGATCTGATTGAAAAGCTTGTGCCGGATGTGTTGGTAAAAGGCGGCGACTACAGACCTGAGAGTATCGTTGGTGCCGATGTTGTAAAAAGGAATGGCGGTGAGGTCCTGGTGTTACCGTTTGTGGCTGGAAAGTCAACAACGGCAGTGCTGGAGAGATTAAAAAGTCAGTGAATAGTAATCATTATATAGATAGTGCATCAGGAAGGAAGATGGAACATCAATGGACTTAGTATCAGAAAGAATTACGGAAAGTATAGAAACAAAAAAGAAAATGATGTCAGACGGGATAATACGGGGACAGATTTATGAAACGGCACAGTTGCTAAGGGATGCAATCGAAAAAGGGGGAAAGGTACTTTTTTGCGGAAATGGAGGCTCTGCATCAGATTCTCTGCATCTGGCAGGAGAAATGGCAGGCAGGTTTCAAAAAGAAAGAAAATCCCTTCCGGCGGTTTCATTGAATGCAGATGTGGCTGTCATGACGGCGATTGCAAATGATTATGGTTATGATTATATATTCTCAAGAATTCTGGAGGGGATTGGAAGAAAAGGAGATGTTCTGGTCGGTATCAGTACCAGTGGTAATTCCAATAATATCTGTGAAGCAGTAGAAAAGGCAAAAACGATGGGAATCAGGACCGTATGTTTTTTGGGAAGAGATGGGGGAAAATTAAAAGATATGGCAGACATTCCGATGATTGTGCCGAGTGATTGTACGGCGAGGATTCAGGAAGCACACATCATGATGGGACATATCATATGTGAACTGGTAGAAGATGCTTTCTCGTAGATTTCGCAGGGCAGATTTTATTTGGCAGCTTTGATATGAAAGATGGCACTGCGGCAAAATGTCATGGAAAAGAGACAGGAAACAATGAAATCGTAAACAATGAAATCGTAAACAATGAAATAATGGAAGCAGAAAGCATGGAAAATAAAATAATATATCGTAACAAACGAGGATGTAAAGCAGTTTTTCTCGACAGGGATGGCACCATCAATGTGGAAAAACACTATCTATATAAAACAGAACAGTTTGAATATAGGGATGGTGCAGTGGAAGGAATGCGTGCGTTGGAAACGATGGGGTTTTCTCTGGTAGTGATTACCAATCAGTCAGGAATTGCGAGAGGGTATTATACGGAAAAAGCATATAAAAAACTGGAACAGTGGATGATAAAGGATCTGGCACAACGAGGTGTGACGATTGAGAAAGTATATTACTGTCCTCATCTGCCGGATGCATTGTTGCCAGAATACAGAAAAGACTGTCGGTGCCGTAAGCCGGGGACAGGGTTATTCTGGCAGGCATGTAAAGAACTGGTGGTGGATATGGACAGCAGTTTTGTTGTAGGTGACCGAATGCGTGACCTGTGTATCTGTCAGGAATCCGGTGTAAGAGGGATTCTGATGACAAAGAAAACGGTTACCAAAGAAGAACTTTGGGGCGGAGATATCTTCGTGTGCAGTGACTGGTATCAGGTGATTGAAAGAATAAGGCAGCAATGCAGGAACAGAGAGTTGGAATGGAAAGCTGATTAGAATAGGAGGTGGATGTGTCATGGAATGGAGAGAGTTTATCAGACAGCATGAAATGCCGGCAGTGGCGGTATATGGTCTTGGAACGGAGACAGAACGTTTTTTGAAGGAATACGGAAAAGATGTTCATGTTGCAGGACTGCTTGACGGATTTAAAGAGACGGGAAATCTGTATGGTTATCCGGTGATACCTCTGCAAAGTATTACAGAACATGGTGTCAGGATGATCATTGTCGTGGCACGTCCGGGTTCCTGTAAAGCGATTGAAAAGAGGATTGGAAATTTTTGCAGGGAAAATAAAATAGAACTCTATGATGTGCGTGGAAAAAATTTACTGATAAAAAATAAGCTGTCTTATCAGTTTGATTCCGTTAAGGGAGGAACAAGGCAGGAATTATTAGATAAGATTGATGCGGCGGAGGTTGTCAGTTTTGATCTGTTCGACACACTGATCATGAGAAAAGTAGTTTCCTATACCGATATCTTTGAGCTGCTGGAAGAAAAATTAAAGAATGAGGGGATTTACATTCCTGATTTTGCAAGGCTCCGCCTTTTTACAGAAAAAGAGTTATCAAAGAGTATGGCACCAACACTGGAAGAGATTTATGAAGAATTGTTAAGACGTGCAGGGGGGAGTTTTCTTTCGGCATCGGAACTGACAGAAATGGAATGGAAACTGGATGAGTCCACAATGCTTGAGAGAACGGCGGTTTGTGAGATATTCAGAGACATGGTAAGCAGTGGGAAAAAAGTCTACATCACGACAGATTCCTATTACCGGAGGAAACAGCTGCAAAGCCTCATGGAGCGTTTCCATCTGGAAGGATTTGAAAAATTGATTGTTTCATGTGAATATAAGACGGCAAAAACAAAAAATCTTTTTGAGGTTTTACTTGGCTGTGCAGGCACGAAAAAAATTCTACATATTGGTAATGACGAGACGGCTGATATTGAGAAGGCAGCATTATATGGTATGGATACATTTAGAATCTATAGCGGAGAAGATTTGTATGACGAAGTAGGTGGCTTTGGTGCAGAACAATGGGTATCGGACCTGTCGGATAAAATAAAAAAAGGTCTTTTTATTTCAAGAATGTTTGAAAATCCTTTTCAATTTGAGGATGCGGAGCAGAAAATCAAAGTCGCTGATGCCTATGATGTTGGATTTTTATATTGCGCACCGATGATGACAGATTTTATCACATGGTTGAAAAAGAAAGTGATGGAACAAGACATAGGTCAGATATTGTTTTGTGCGAGAGATGGTTATCTGGTTGGCAGATTATATCGCAGAGCCGATAAGGCAACAAAATCCGTATATTTTCTTTCTTCCAGAATAGCAGCAATTCGTGCAGGAATGGAAAACGAGGAAGATATTGCTTATGTGGATAGTATGAAATACTCAGGAACAGAAGAAGAAAATTTAAAAGTGCGGTTTGGCATCGTCAAAGGAAAACGGGACAGAAATAGTGAAATCCTTCACAATGCCGAACAGAAG
>CACXFV010000058.1 GCA_902767015.1 uncultured Lachnospiraceae bacterium
ATCCGGCATTGGTAAGTTTGAAGATATTGATACTGTCGATGTAGACTGTGAACATGAATTTATCAAAAATGAAGAGGGTAAGGTGACACAGGTAAGAGTGACAGGTAACTGGCCGGGTGAGATTGAAGGATTTATTCCTTGGAAATTGGAGCTGACAGAGGTTAATAACCCTGATTGGAAGTTTACTTATAAAGCTTTCTCTGCTTTTGAAAGAGCAAGCAGTGAAAAGAAAGATGTATATGTGTTGTGGATTTATCCGTCAAAGAGCCTTACACTGAGTTTCAAAACTGTATTGAATGACAATAGAACAAGTTTGAACCAGACAGAGTTTAATATTCATATGCTCGCATTGACATACAGAGAATTTGATTCGACATGGAGTGGTATGAGCGGAGATACCGTCTTTAATGATGAGAACAGTAAGTTAAAGGTGGCAACGATGTATAACAGAATGTCAACAAATTCCAAGAACAATTGTTGGAATTTGAAAGGAAATGAAGCTTCACTTACCGATACGGATATCGATATGATTGTAGTAGGTTTCTCAGATTCCTTTGCTGAAATGGATATTGTAGAGATGGCAGCATTAAATAATATTAAGTACTTCTTGGATGCAGGACATTCACTGTTGTATTCTCATGATAATTCTTCTTATCTGCCGACATTGAACTGGTATGTTGATGAGAAAGGTAATCATGGTTCCGGTTCTAGCTCTGCATGGGGCAGATATACCACAGTGTTCTTTAGAAGAATGTTAGGTATGGATACTTATGGTGTATCGTATGGCTCTGATGATAGTTTGCCTATTGAATATGAGAATGCGAGAAAGTATCTGGCTGATGAGGATGTTAATCAGGAGAATTTCAGAGGAATTACGGAAAACTGTATTTTCCACTATAGTCCGACAGCTACGGTCAATGGTGTTTACCGTTTAGGTAAGGATAGATTGTATTCTGACAGTATGAATAGTAGTTCTCCAAATAACTATGGTGACTGGTGTCATACCAATTCTGTTATGAAGACAAACAGAGGTCAGATTACAGAATATCCATATATTTTGGGTGAAATTATACCGACTACCATAACGCACTCGCAGTACTTTACAGTATCATTAGAGGATCCGGATTTGACGGTATGGTATACCTTGGACGTGGCTGATAACAGCCGTCCACGTGGTAACAATTCACAGATGTATCAGTTTACAAAGGGTGATGGTGCTAATAACTACTATATCTATTCAAAAGGTAACATTACCTATACCGGTTCCGGTCATGCCAGTGGTCAGACGGCAGATGAGAAGAAGCTGTTCATTAACACAGTTATTGCAGCTATCAAGATTCCGAACTTTAAACCGGTTGTAACCTTGAAGAGCGGTTATAAGAAGGACGGTGAAACCTATGTTGATTATGTAACAGGTTCTACCGGCGTGAATATTACTTTCAATCCTGCTGATAATGATATGAGGGTTGGAGAAAATGCATTTACAGATTGTAAGATATTTGTAGACATAGACGGCGATGGTGAATATACACCGGGCGTTGATATCCTGATGAATGACCCATCAGATGTTCAAGTAAGTAATCCGGAAGGTACACCGGAGAATGTGGTAGGAACAGAGCTTAGAAACAGAGAGGATAAGACATTCCGTCTAACAACGGATAATATCACAGCAATTGATGATAAGATTAAGACATCAGATCCGTCAAAGTCGATTTACGATTACAAGATTGTTCTTACTGTCAGTGATAAAGGTTACTTAAAGGCATTAGATCCGATTCCGGCAATTGGTTCTGTATCATTCAGGTTGCAGGAAAAGACAACACCAACATATGATTTGTTTAGTTTAAAATAATAAATGAATTGTATCGTGTACGAATATTAAAGAAGATTTATTCAAAACCTTTCGGAGCATGGAAAGTGCCTCGAAAGGTTTTTTTGTTTTGAAAGAAAAGTAATTAGGATTTGTTCATAATAAAACTTTACGAATTTTCTGCTGAAATGCTTGTGCTTACGGTATTTCAGCAGAAAACTGATTAAGTTATCAATGAACAGTTCTTTAGTCAAAGGGTTATATTGTTTTCTATAAATTAGTTATAAATATTAATTAAAAAATAACAGCAAATATAGTAGCAATAAATAACAAAAAAACAACTAAAAATAATAGGAAATAATAGCAATAAATACAAAAAATAATAACAAAAAATAATATCAATAACTAAAAAATAACTAAAATAATAATTATTAAAAATAACCACTAAAAATAATACGAAATAGTAATAGCAGGAAATCATAAAGTCTTATTTGCAAAATAATACTTGACAAATATATAAATGTTAAGTATTATATTATAATAGTGATAAGATATTAATGCTAAAGTAATAGTGACAGGCAAACCGGATTTATTTTGATATAAGAGTGAAGGGTAAAAGTCTGCAAAGAGAGGAGAGGATAGCTATTTACTGCTATATTAAGAGTGCTTCTATATGGGGGATTGAACCATATGTGGTGGATATAGAAGCAGATGTATCATCGGGACTGCCATATTTTAACATGGTAGGTTTACTTGCCTCTGAGGTACGGGAGGCAAGGGAGAGAGTAAGAAGTGCCATAAAGAATATAGGAGAGACATTGCCAAGCGGCAGAATTACCATCAATCTGTCGCCGGCCGATAGAAAGAAGGAGGGCACTGCTTTTGATCTCCCGATAGCGATAGCTCTTCTGTGTGTCATGCAGAGGTTGGATGCGAAGCGTTTTAAAGATACGCTGATTGTGGGGGAACTGGGGCTGGATGGTGAGATTAAGAAGGTAAGGGGAATATTGCCGATTGTTGCGATGGCGCAGAATTTAGGATTGAAGAAATGCATTATACCATATGATAACCGACAGGAGGGAAGTGTATGTGATAAGGTGACATTATTGGCATTCCAGTCTTTAAAGGAACTCGTGGATTATTACACAGAACAGCCGGAAGGGATGTCTGTCAATTACTTGCGAGAAGTATCGTTGGTATCAGGTAAGCCAGATAACCTATTGCAGCCGGAGAGGGAGTCTGAACAGGATTTTTTGGATATTTGCGGACAAGAGACGGTGAAACGTGCCATTGTTGTGGCGGTGGCAGGTCACCATAATTTGCTGATGTCAGGAGTACCGGGGGTGGGAAAATCTATGCTGGCAAGCAGGATTCCGGATATTATGCCGCCTCTTTCATTAGAGGAAAAATTAGAAGTATCAGGGATATATAGTATCTGCGGAAAGTTGAATGCCAGCGGTCTTATGGAGGGAAGACCATTCTCAGCACCCCATCACACAATCACAACAGCAGCACTGATTGGCGGTGGAATTATTCCCGTTCCGGGGGAGATTACATTGGCACACAGGGGTGTATTATTTTTGGATGAATTGCCGGAATTTCACCAAAATGTGTTGGATTCACTGCGGCAGCCCCTCGAGGAGAGGGAGGTAAAGCTTCACCGGAACAAAGGAAGCTACATTTTTCCTGCCGACTGCCTATTAGTTGCCGCAATGAATCCCTGCAAATGTGGCTACTATCCTGACAGGAACCGGTGTCACTGCTCAGAAGCAGATGTGAAGCGTTATCAGTCAAGAATCAGCGGTCCGTTACTTGACAGAATTGATATGAGTATAGAAGTGCCCAGGGTGAAGATGGAGGCGTCGTCAGTGCTTTCTACGGCACAGATGCGTGAGATGGTGCACAGGGCAGTCGAGAGGCAAAAAGACAGGAATGGGGGAAAGAATAACAGCAGCTTGTCGATAAAAGAGCTTCAGAATTATTGTGAGCTTGATGAGGAGTCAGAAGACTTTATCAGACAGGCATATGAGAAGTTTGAGATGAGCATGAGGGGCTATCATAAAGTACTTAAAATAGCCAGAACCGTTGCTGATGTGGAACAGAGTGAGAATATCAATATCAATCATTTGTCAGAGGCTTTAACATACAGATTGATGTTCTGAAAGGCCGGATGTGAACAGTAAAGGAGGTTTCGGTGGAGGAAGATTTTTATTGGTTATGGATATGCAACATAGATAAAGTGTGGAATGCGACAATCAGAAGAATACTTAATATATTTGGAACACCAAGAGAGGCATTTATTGTCAGTGAAAAAGTATTGCGCAGCGAACTTTCAAAAATAGCAGGAATGAATGAAAAAGTAATTAATATAATAGTACAATCAAGGAATAGGGAGGCGGTCTGGCGCCTTCATGAAAAATTGAATCAAAAAGGGGTGCGTTTTATCCATTGTGAGAGCAGGGAATATCCCATTAAGCTACGACATATCAATCATTATCCCTATGGCTTGTATATAAAAGGCTGCATAGCAGACCTTTCGGGTGTGATCGATGGAGAAAAAAGACATACGGTTTCCATAGTAGGGGCGAGAAATTGTACGGCATATGGCAGGAAAATGGCAGGCGATTTAGGATATGAATTGGCGACAAAGGGTGTTAATGTGGTAAGCGGAATGGCGGTGGGAATCGATGGGGCAGGTCACTGGGGGGCATTAAGAGCCTGTCACATGCAGAAAAATATACATATCGGTGGCAGTGTCGTAGGTAAAATCTGCGATATGCAGGAATATAAAAATGTAAAGGTGCCGAATGAATATATATCAAATGAATATATACCAAATGAATATATATCAGATGAATGTATATCGAATGAATGTACACCGGGTAAAAGTACAGAAGCAGGTATCACGATTGCCGTGCTCGGCAGTGGTGTGGATATCTGTTATCCCATTCAGAATTTTGAATTATATCAGAACATTATGCAGAACGGAATAGTGATATCGGAATATCCGCTGGGTACGAAGCCGATGGCATGGCAGTTTCCACAGAGAAACAGGATTATCAGTGGACTTTCAGACCGAATTATCGTTGTGGAGGCAAGAGAAAAAAGTGGTTCGTTAATTACGGTGGAATATGGGCTGGAGCAGGGCAAGGATATTTACGCAGTCCCGGGAAGGATAGGTGACAGCTTAAGCAGCGGCTGCAACAGGCTGATTCAGGAGGGAGCCGGGATATTGACAAACACAGAGAATATCATGAGAGAATTGGAATTGGGAGAATTGTATCCTTGTAAAATTTCAAAAAATAAAAATATTGTACTTGAAAAAGATTTGGAATTGGTATATAGTTGTGTAGATTATTTTCCAAAAAGTGTTGAATATATTATTGAAGAGACAGGAATGGAAATGACGCAGGTATATAGAAACATCATTACGTTACAGTTGATGGGGCTGATTGATGAGCAGACCAAGAATCATTATGTCAGAACCTGGTGAGATAAGATGGAATGCCACAGACGTTAAAAGATTGACGTGACAAAGTGTGAGATATCAGGATGAGAAACGCTGCCATGGTATCACAGCTTACCGGATACTGTATATAGAGATACAATTTATTTTTAGAAAAAGGGGACTTATCTATGTCAAAGTATTTAGTAATAGTAGAATCACCGGCAAAGGTTAAGACGATAAAAAAGTTTTTAGGCACGAATTATACGGTAGTTGCTTCTAATGGACATATAAGAGATTTACCTAAGAGTACGATGGGTGTGGATGTTGAACATGATTTTGAACCAAAGTATATTACAATCCGGGGAAAGGGCGAGAAGGTGGCTGAGCTTAGAAAGGCAGCAAAGAAAGCGGATAAAGTCTACCTTGCTACTGACCCGGACCGTGAGGGAGAGGCAATCTCATGGCATCTGGCCGCCGCACTAAAGTTAGATGACAAAAAAATGAGAAGAATTACATTTAATGAGATTACCAAGTCAGCGGTCAAGACGGCACTTAAGAATCCGAGGGGAATTGACATGAATCTGGTGGATGCCCAGCAGACCAGAAGGATTCTTGACAGAATGGTAGGTTATTCCATCAGTCCTGTGCTGTGGCAAAAAGTCAAGAGAGGTCTTAGCGCAGGAAGGGTACAGTCTGTGGCACTTCGCATCATATGCGACAGAGAAGAAGAGATTAATACATTCATTCCGGAGGAGTATTGGACTTTAGAGGTTAGTCTGATTCCGGAGGGGAATACTAAGCCAATCATAGCAAAGCTGTCTGCCTATAAGGATAATAAGATAGAGATTAAGAATCAGGAAGAAATGGATAAGGTACTTGGTGAACTTGTGAAGGCGCAGTATGTTGTCAGTGCCATCAAGAAGGGCGAGAGAATTAAGAAGGCACCACTTCCGTTTACGACAAGTACATTACAGCAGGAGGCATCAAAACAGCTGAATTTTTCAACACAAAAAACCATGAGAATTGCACAGCAGTTATATGAAGGTGTGGATATCAAGGGAAGCGGAACCGTCGGACTGATTTCTTATCTCCGTACGGATTCTACCAGAATATCTGAGGAGGCAGATGCTTTTGCCAGAGAATTTATCATGGAACAATATGGCAGTGAGTACCTTATGGAGGCACCACAGAGCAAAAAGAATGATAATAAGATTCAGGACGCCCATGAAGCAATAAGACCGACGAATATCAGTCTGACACCGGTTAAGGTAAAAGAGGATCTCACAAGAGACCAGTTCAGACTATATCAGTTGATATGGAAACGTTTTACGGCAAGCAGAATGAGCAGTGCCAGATATGCCACTGTCTCTGTAAAGATTGCGGCAGGTGATTATACTTTTACCAGTGCAGCTTCCAAACTTGAATTTGATGGTTTTATGTCGGTATATTCAGAAGATGATGATAAAGAGGGAAAAGAGAATAATACCCTTGTGAAGAAGATTGAAGAGAATACAAAGTTTGTGTGTGAGAAAGTGGAGCCAAAGCAGCATTTTACGCAGCCACAGCCACATTATACAGAAGCGTCTCTGGTAAAGACATTAGAAGAACTGGGAATAGGAAGACCGAGTACCTATGCGCCGACTATTTCCACAATTATTGCCAGAAGATATATTACGAAAGAGAATAAAAATCTGTATGTCACAGAATTGGGAGAAATTGTCAATGAGATTATGAAAACGGCATTTCCGGTGATTGTGGATTCCAGCTTTACCGCGAATCTTGAGTCACTGTTAGACAGTGTGGGTGCTGGAGATGTCCAGTGGAAAACAGTGGTGAGAAATTTCTACCCTGATTTAGATGAAGCAGTAAAAAATGCCAGCCTTACATTGGAAAAAATTAAAATCGAAGATGAAGTTACAGATGTCAAGTGCGAAGAATGTGGAAAAAACATGGTTATCAAATATGGACCACATGGAAAGTTTTTGGCATGTCCGGGATTCCCGGATTGCAGGTTCACAAAGCCATACTATGAGAAAACGGGAATTGCGTGTCCGAAGTGTGGCTCGGAGGTAGTGATTAAAAAGACCAAAAAAGGCAGAAGATATTTTGGTTGTGAAAATAATCCGGAATGTGAGTTTATGTCGTGGCAGAAACCGCTGGATAAAAAATGTCCTGTGTGCGGAGCGTACATGGTGGAAAAGGGCAGCAAGGCAGTGTGCTCCGGAGAAAACTGCGGTTATGTGGAGGCATTAGTCAGGCAGGAAGATTAATCCACTGAAATGTAAAGAGTAACGTAATGATTAAAATTTCGTTAAATTTGTGAAATTGCAAAAAAAGTTATTGCATAAAATGAATATTATTAGTAGAATATATATAGTCATAAATGGAGTTATGAACTGTCAGATTTAGGCAATGGATTGCAGCCCGGATAGGACAGTTTATATCTTTTTGCGATTTTAGAAAGGATGTGCGAAAATTGATTAACGCAAATGTATATAATATTGTGAATGTACTCGACAGAGTAGCAGATGCGTCTTGGATCAGGAATGAGGTAATCAATAACAATATTGCCAACGTAGATACGCCGAACTACAAGCGCAAGGATGTACAGTTTGAGTCGTATCTTCTTGCAGAATTAGCCGGCGCTAATTCCTCAACGCTTAGGAGAGCAGTGGCGAATGTGGATTTGGATGCGATTAAGGCAACGCAGTATGTGGATTCTACCGTACTGTCATACAGACTTGACGGTAATAATGTGGATATTGATACAGAGAACGTAGAGCTTGCGTCAAACCAGCTCAAGTACCAGACTATGATAGACAGTATTAAGAATGAATTTAGTATGATCAAGAGTGCAATGGCATAGTGCCGTTAGGCGCATGAACAGAAGCATAGCGGCGTGATGCACTTTCATAATAACGATTTGCGGATGATAGTTTGAACCGGGAGGATGGAGAAGATGGCATTATTTTCTGCTTTTGATATAAGTGCGTCAGGACTGACGGCACAGAGACTTAGGACAGACACAATTTCGCAGAATCTTGCGAATGTTAATACAACAAGGACAAGCAACGGAGGACCGTATGTCAGAAAGACGGTCGTGTTTGCGGAGAAAAGAAGTTCGGCTTTTAAGGATGTACTGATGACTACTGCAGGACATGTGGGCAATGGCGTAAAGGCAATAGCGGTAGTAAAAGATACCTCCACTGCGATGAATATCGTATATGATCCGGGACATCCTGATGCGGATGAGAACGGTTATGTTACATATCCTAATGTGAATACAGTTACGGAGATGACGAATCTGATAGATGCATCCCGTTCTTATGAGGCTAATGTTACAGCCTTTCAGGCATCTAAAGCGATGGCGGTTAAAGGTCTTGAAATTAACAGCAACTAAAATTAGTACTATAATATACAGAAAGGAATGAAGCACGCTCCTATAAACATGAATGATTTGCCTTGTGTCTGTTTGTGATAGCATGGATTTTCGTTACGGTTAGGTGCAGTTACATGAAAAGAAAAATATCAGAGTCTTGGACTGTTAACATCGGTGAGCTGTGAGATATGCGGGAATGTACTGCTTTATAGGAGAAAGTGATAGGGATAGGTTAATGTCAGAAGTTGTTTCAATTAGCGATTTGACAGCGCAATACATAAATGATGCACTTAGGGGAACCGGTAAGGAGCAGAAGTTAGATAATGGAGATGCATTTTCCAGTCTGTTGTCCTCGGCTATGCAGTTGGTTAAGGAGACAAATGATTTATCGAATGCTGCCAACGCACAGCAGATGAATTTTGCACTCGGTTATTCGGATAATACACATGATTTGGCAATTGCTCAGCAGAAAGCAGCACTTTCACTTCAATATACCGTGGCAGTTAAGAATAAAATGATAGAAGCGTATAAAGAAATTATGAATATGCAGATTTAAGTCAGAGCTTCATGAAAACATGTGAAAATAATACGTTTTTCATAACATGCGTGAATCGTAAGAGGAAGTTTTAGTGGGACTTGAATAAGACAGATACGTAGGAGAAGCTTTATGAATGAAAGGCTAAAGGCTGCTCAGAAGAAGGCAGTTGATTTCTGGAACAAATATAATAGAAAACAAAAAACAATGATTATCAGCATTACCCTGGCGGTAATTATTTTATTAGTAGTGGCAGTGACGCTTTTTAACAGACCACAGTACATTACCCTGGTTGAATGTGGCAATGCGACAGTTGCCTCTGATGTGAGAGATGCGCTTAATGATGCGGGTATTTCTTTTACCATATCCCCAAATTATGTAGTTAAGGTAAAGAAGGAGGATAAGGTTGAGGCGGAGATGGCAATTGCAACATCGGGTGTGATTGCGAAGGAATACACGATTGACGAAGCGTTGTCGGGAGGTATGAGTACCACAGAAGCGGATAAAGAGAAGAAGTACAAGGCATATCTTGAAGATCGCTTAAGAGTATCGTTAGAACAATTAGATTACGTCAAAGCAGCAAGAGTGACCATTACCATACCCGAGAATAAGTTAAGTGTTCTTAATTCTGATGAAGAGTCAACGGCAGCAGTAACCTTGAGGCTTAAGAGAGATATTACCAGTGAGACGGCGGAAAATATGGCGGTATGGATTGCTACCTCGCTTGATAATTCCACCACTTCCTCCATTACCATTATTGATACGGATGGTAATATGTTGTTTCGGGGAACGGATTCTGTGGATGGTTCTTATTCGGGCGGCAGCAGGGTGGAACTGCAGCAGGCGGCGATGGATTTGGTTTCTTCCAATGTCAAGAAACTGTTTGACAATGCGGAGTTGTACCAGACAGTGGAGGTTTCCTCACATCTTGATATGACATTTGATACCGCTGAACGTACAGAGATTTCATATAACACCGGTGACAGGGAGCAGGGACCTTATCTTACCTCTTATGATGTGATACAGGAGGGAAGTACGGCAAACGGAGGTGTGCCGGGAACAGATTCTAATGACGAAGACATTACCTATGAGATTACGACAGATGAAAATTCCACGAGTACCTATGAATTACATAAATATGAATATGCGGTTAATGAGATTATAGAGAAAACTACATTGGAGAGGGGAAAGATTAATTATGATGACTCAACGCTTAGTATTGTGGCAAAGACCTACAATGTGTATGAGGAGGAGCAGGTAAGGGCAGCCGGCTTGCTTGCAGAGGTTTCATGGGATGAGTTTAAGGTGGCGAATGCGGAAAATGTTCAGATGGACGTACCGGAGGATTTATACGATCTTGTCTCAAAGGCAACCGGATTCCTGCCGGAGAATATCACTATTTTAGCTTACAGAGTACCACAGTTTGTGGACACACAGGAAGCAGAGGGAAGAAATTTTGCAGATTATATTCCGATTATACTGGCACTTGTGATTGTGGGCTTACTGGCATTTGTAGTATTTAGGAGCACAAGACCGATTGAAGTGGTTGAGACGGAACCTGAGCTTTCGGTGGAGGCATTACTTTCATCAACAAAGGAGAATCAGCCTGTGGAGGATATTGACCTGAATGATAAGTCAGAGAAGCGTAAGGCGATAGAAAAATTTGTAGAGGAAAATCCGGAGGCTGTGGCAGTCTTGCTTAGAAACTGGTTGGATGATGACTGGGATTAGTCATGAATCAGGGAAAAAATGTCAAGTATTAAGAAATGAGGATGAATATGCCTAAGAATAATAATGGTAATGGAGAAATTAAAGGGATTGAAAAGGCGGCTATACTTCTGATAGCTTTAGGACCTGAGAAGTCGGCACTGATTTTCAAACATCTTAAAGAGGATGAGATTGAAGAACTGACGTTGGAGATTGCTAATACCAGAAGTGTTTCACCACAGACAAAGGAAGAAGTTCTTGATGAGTTCTATGAGGTATGTCTTGCACAGCAGTATATCGCAGAGGGTGGTATCGGCTATGCGAAGGAGCTGCTTGAAAAGGCGCTTGGTGCAGAGAAAGCACAGGATGTTATCGGAAAATTAACGGCATCATTACAGGTACGCCCATTTGAGTTTATCAGAAAGACAGATGTGTCGCAGCTGCTTAACTTTATTCAGGATGAGCATCCGCAGACAATTGCATTGATTTTATCTTACTTATCGCCTATGCAGGCAGCAGCCGTTATTTCATCACTCCCGCCGGATAAGCAGGCGGATGTGGCAAGGCGTATTGCACAGATGGACAGTACTTCACCGGATGTTATTAAGCAGGTAGAGAGTGTCCTTGAGAGGAAGCTGGCATCTCTTGTCAATCAGGATTACACGATTGTGGGTGGCGTGGATGCTATTGTTGACATCCTCAATTCTGTTGACAGAGGAACAGAGAAACATATCATGGAAAATCTCGAAATCGAAGAGCCGGAGCTTGCAGATGAGATTAAGCGTAAGATGTTCGTATTTGAAGATATTATTTCACTTGATGATAAGACGATTCAGAGAGTACTCAGAGATGTTGATAATAATGATCTTGGTGTTGCACTTAAGGGTACCGGTGAAGAAGTACAGAATGTTATCTTCAATAACCTCTCTAAGCGTCTTGCTGCGATGATCAGAGAGGATATGGAATTTATGGGACCTGTTCGTATGAAGGATGTAGAAGAGGCACAGCAGAAGATTGTGAATGTGATCAGAAAGCTGGAGGATTCCGGAGAGATTATCGTTGCACGTGGCGGAGGTGACGAGATAGTTGTCTAATTTAGTAAAGTCAAGGAACATAGTATGTAACGAAAATCAGAAAAAGGTAATTGATTATAACGATATTATCTCTGCTAAGATTATGAAGATTAAAGAGACAATTGAAAAAGAGAGCAGAGATAAAAGGCTTGATTTCGTAGAGGGGATAGATGCCGATACCACGATAGGACTGCTGGATGAGGAAAAGGAAGAAGCGGCAGGAATGGATTTGGACAGCATCAATGAAGAAGCAGAAAAGATGATAGAGCGGGCGAATGAAGATGCAAAAGCAATCGTTGAACGTGCCAAGGAGGAGGCTGACATGATTCGGTCAGACAATGCCAGAATTGGCAGGGAGGAAGGCTATGAAGAGGGCAGGAGACAGGCAGAGGAGGAGTTCTCTGAGCTGAAGAAGACGGTTGAGAATGAAAGACTTCAGATGGAGCTTGACTATAATGACAGGCTGAATGAGATGGAGCCGGTATTGGTGGATACGATTCTCAAGGTGTTTGAGAAGGTAACCCATGTGTTAGCAGAGGATAAGAAGGATTTGGTATTGAATCTGGTCAATGATGTGCTGACAAAGACAGAGGTCAGCAAGGAATTTTTAATCAGGGTATCGGCAGAGGACTATCCGTTTATGATGGATAACAGAGACAGAATTAATGGTGTGGCTTCTGAACAGGTACAGATAGAGATTGTGGAAGATCGTGCGTTCAGAAAAGGTCAGTGTATGATTGAGAGTGACAGCGGAATCTATGACTGTAGTCTAGACATTCAGCTGGACAATCTGATTTCCGCGATAAAGCTGATGACTTGTATGGCGGATGAATAGGCATAATCGTTTGAAGGTGCCGTGACAGATTTTCTATTGATAAGTTGACAGGCAGGGATGATATGCATACGACAATAGATGTAGATAAATATTTAAGATTAATAGAGAGAACATATGTCAACAAGCTTGGCAAAGTGGTGAAGATGGTGGGACTTACGATAGAATCCGTAGGGCCGGATGCCAATCTGGGAGATGTGTGTAAAATTATATCGAGAGAGGATGAATCAGTATATGTCAAGGCAGAGGTAGTAGGATTCAGAGATAAGCGGGTGTTATTGATGCCTTTTGACAGTGTGGACGGCATAGGACCGGGCAGTATGGTGGAGAATACGGATAGTCCTTTGAGAGTGATGGTAGGAGAAGAATTGCTGGGAAAGACATTGGATGGTCTTGGCAATCCTATTAATGATGATGAGATACATAATTATAAGTTCTATCCGGTAGATGCAAAGCCGCCGGATCCCATGTCCAGAAGTATTATCAAAGATGTGCTTCCGCTGGGTGTCAAAGCGGTGGATGGACTGATTACCGTTGGAAAAGGTCAAAGAATTGGTATTTTTGCGGGAAGTGGTGTAGGTAAGAGTACCCTTCTTGGAATGTTCGCGAGAAATACCAAAGCAGATATTAATGTCATTGCACTGATTGGTGAGCGTGGCAGAGAGGTTAGAGAGTTTATAGAGCGGGATTTGGGCGAAGAAGGTTTAAGAAGAAGTATTGTGGTGGTGGCGACCTCTGATAAACCGGCGCTGATTAGAAATAAGGCGGCGAAGACAGCTACGGCAATTGCAGAGTACTTTCGGGATAAGGGAAAAGATGTTCTTCTGATGATGGATTCCCTGACACGATTTTCGATGGCACAGAGAGAAATTGGTCTTGCTTCCGGTGAGCCTCCGGTAACAAGAGGATATCCGCCGAGTGTGTACAGTGAGATGCCAAAGCTGTTAGAGAGAGCAGGAAATGCCGATAAAGGCTCTATCACAGGGCTTTATACCGTACTGGTAGATGGTGATGATTTTAATGAGCCGATTACGGATACGGCCAGAGGAATTTTGGATGGTCATATTATTTTATCAAGAAAGCTGGGACATAAAAATCATTACCCGGCAATTGATATTTTGCAGAGTATTTCTCGTGTGATGAGTGCGATTGCCACAAGAGAACATAAGAGGGCAGCGGGAAAACTGAAAAATGTCCTTGCTACCTATAATGAGGCAGAAGATTTGATTAATATAGGTGCCTACAAATCGGGCTCCAATAAAAATATCGACTATGCCATATCAAAGATAGATGAAGTGAATGATTTTTTGATGCAGGGAGTCGATGAAAAGTTTGCTTTTGATGATATTGTGAATACGCTGATTGCAATGTTTGAATAAAGGGATATGGTATTATGGCAAAGTTTGTGTATAGAATGCAGAATATTCTTGATGTCAAGTATAAATTGGAGACACAGGCGAAAACTGCCTATGCCGAGGCAAATGCGAAACTTAGGAATGAAGAACTTAAGCTTAGACAGATTTATGACGATATAAAAAAATATGAAGAAAATATCAGGGTTCATTCCGTTAACCATATTGACATAGAGGAACTGAAATGGTGTACGAATGCCATTAGAATCAAAAAGATTGAAGCGGAGAGGCAGGAGAAAGCAATTGAACGGGCAAGAAGAGGGGTTGAGATAGCAAGGGTTAAGCTCAATGAGCTGATGGCCGACAGAAAAACCCATGAGAAGCTGAAAGAAAAGGCTTTTGAGGAATTTAAGGCAGAACTATTAGAAGCAGAGAGTAAAGAGGTTGATGAACTTGTAAGCTTCAAGTTTAAAACAAATTAGCAGGAGACACAGATGGCAAAGAAAGATAAAAAAGGTAGTACAGATGATAGTATAGAAGTAGAAGAGGGCAATAAATTAGTTTCGATTATTGTCATACTGCTCATTATTCTGATATGGCTCGGTATTTTTGCAGCACTGATTAAATTTGATGTTATGGGACTGGGAACCACCATGACACCGGTGCTCAAGGATGTTCCGGTAGTGAATAAGCTGTTGCCGGAGACAGAGGAGGAGCAGACAGAGGATATTCCGTATAAGAGTATAGCGGAATGTGCAGCATACATCAAAGAGCTTGAAACAGAGATTGCAGGATATCAGCAGGCGGCTAATGAAAAAGATACCAAAATAGCGGATTTAGAGGCAGAGATTGCCAGACTGAAGAAATTCGAGGAAAATCAATCTGAGTTTGAGAAACTTCGTGCCCAGTTTTATGAAGAGGTTGTCTTTGGTGATAATGCACCGGATATTTCTGAATATATTAATTATTACCGGTCAATCGATCCGGAGAATGCAGAACTTTTGTATCAGAGGGCTGTGGCTGCGTATGTCTATGATGAACAGGTGAAGGCGAGAGCCCAGTACTACAGTTCTATGAAACCGGATAAGGCAGCAGCAATTTTCTGTGAGATGACAGGTGATCTGGATATTGTGGCAGCATTGCTGAACAGTATGTCGGCGGAAAAATGTGGCGATATTCTTGGCGCAATCAGTGACATTGATCCTGTATATGCTGCAAAAATTACTAAGAAGTTAATGCCTTGATGAATTTGTGTACAACATTTTCAAAAAGGGATTAATATATAAAAAATTGCACACATCCTATGATGATGCGAAGAAAGGAGGAAAAATGGTAAGCACAAAGATTTTTGGAGCTGCTGATGTCAGTGTAAGAGCTGATTATGCTGTCGGTAAGTCAGCTAAGGCCAGTGATAATTTTACGAAGACACTTGACAATTCCATGAAGGCATCTGACGGAAAGTACACAAAGGATAATCTTCTCAATGATAAGAAGTTAAAAGCAGATGGCAGTCAGGAGACAATTTCGGATAAGGCGGAAAGTCTTAAGAAGATGTTTGACAAAAAGGAAATTGCAGGAAAAGACGGAATGGATGAAGCGGGCATGAAGGAAGCCATGGAGACGGTGGCGCAGTTTAATGCACAATTAGTAAAGGAGTTGGCAGGACAGTTTAATGTATCAGAGGAAGAGGTTACAGAGGTGATTGGTAATCTTGGCTTTGATGAATTTGATATGTTACAGACCGGAAATATCATTGATGTCATCAAGACTTTATCCGGCAACAATGATATGGCGCAATTGCTGGTGGATGAGGATGTCTCTGCATTGATTAAGAATTTGAAGCTTGATGCAGATGCAATTACAAAAATGCTTGAGAACAGTCATATGACAAAGGAAGCAATGATTGATATGAAGCAGGCAGTGGAGATGGCACAGGAGGAACCTGTTACAGAGACTTCACACGGTGATATGGATGTGACAGAGGAGACAGCAGGCTTACTAAAGGAACAGCAGGTTCCGACACAGGAGGATAATTTAAGCCGGATGTCAGAGAGTTCTCATGACAGCAGGGATGGAAAAGCTGCTGGTGACAGGTCAGGAGAACAGGCAGTGGATATGAGTGCGGCAGGCATGTCGAATTTGAACAATGAGATGTTAAGTAATATCGGTGAGTTCATCGATGAGAAGGCAGATGTTGGCGGAAGTGGTTTAAGCCAGCGGATTTTTAGTCAGATTCTTGATGGGATCAGTGCAAATGTAGGACCGGACACCACTTCAATTGAGTTACAGCTCAATCCGGAGAGTCTTGGAAAGGTCAGCATTACAGTCAGCGCTAAAGAGGGGATTCTGACGGCGCAGATTGCGGCACAGAATCAGGTAGCAAAGGAAGCTATTGAAAGTCAGATTAGTGCTCTTAAGGAAAGCTTTGAGGAACAGGGACTTAAGGTGGAAGAAGTGGAGATTACACTGGCGAGCAGACAGTTTGACCAGAACCTTGATAAAGAAGGTAATCAGGAAAATCAGAACCGTTCAAGAAGAGGAAGACGGTTATCGGCTGCTGAGCTGGAGGAGCTGACAGGTGTTAAGCCGTCAGAACCGCAGGAGGATGTTGCTGTACAGATGCACAAGGAGCAGGGTAATACAGTAAGCTATACGGCATAAAGACAGCGGACAGAATTATACATCATATATCATAGTTAAACAGAAAGGATGTGGAACAATGGCAGTTGCACAGATTATAGACGGAAAAGTAGTGGCAGAGACAACGCCGACAAATACCGGTGCGAACAGGGTAGGTACAGATTCCCTTGGAAAAGACGCTTTTATGCAGCTTTTGGTGGCGCAGATGCAGAATCAGGATCCCCTTGAGCCAGCAAGTGATACGGAATTTATCAGTCAATTAGCTCAGTTTAGTTCACTTGAGCAGATGGAGAATCTGAATACTGCGATGGCAAATCAGAATGCATTTGGTCTCGTGGGCAAAAACGTTATCATTAATCCGGGAGCTTCAGAGGGTAAGGCAAAGGACAGCGTGGCAGGTTATGTACAGTATGTAGAGATTAAGGATGGCAAAGCTTATCTTGCTGTGGATGATAATACCTATTCTATTGATGATTTATATACCGTGCTGGACGACAGATATCTGGAAGGCATTTTAAAGAGTGAAAGCTAAATAGTGGTAGCTAAATAATGAAAGCTAAAGATGAAAGCTAAATAATGAAAGCTGAATAATGACAGCTAAGTAATGAAGAGCAGTAAGTGAGGTTGGTGCCGATTATGGGTATTATGATCAATAACAATTTTTCTTCCATAGAGCAGGTAACCGGAACATATTTAAAAAGTCAGGATGCCGGAAAAGTGGCTGTCGCGGCAGAGAATACATCCTTTGAACAGATTTTTAAGGATAAGGCATTCGGGACAGAGAGAGAACTTAAATTTTCGAAGCATGCGGGAAGCAGGCTTGAACAGAGAAATATTAATCTGAGTGAAGACCAGTTGTCAAGACTTAATAACGCGGCAAAGAAAGCCGGTGAAAAAGGGATTAAGGAATCACTGATGATTATGGATGGAATGGCATTTATTGTCAACGTCAGAAACAATACGGTCATTACCGCTATGGAACAGAATGAAAATAGTGAGAATGTATTTACGAATATTGATGGAGCCGTTATAGCATAGCCGGACCTTTTTGGAGGCTGATAACTTCTGAATGACAGAGGAAGTTAAGGTAACGACTTTAATGAAATGATTGATTGGTAGCATTATCGCAGGCAAACAAATGCAATAGGGTGTCCCGGCGATATGCACGGATATAAAAATGGAGGTCAGAATATTATGATGAGATCATTGTACTCCGGTGTTTCCGGACTGAGAGTCCATCAGACAAAAATGGACGTTATTGGTAACAATATTGCCAATGTAAATACTGTAGGTTTTAAGGCTTCTAGGGTAACCTTCAGTGAGTTATTTTATCAGACAACACAGACAGCTTCCGGTCATAATGATGAGACACAGGTAGGTGGACAGAATGCCAAGCAGATAGGTCTTGGTGCATCCCTTGCCACCATTGCCGTAGATATAGCAGGTGAGGGTGGTACACAGTCCACAAACAGACCTTTTGATTTAAAGATTAACGGAGATACCTTTTTTATTGTGAACAGCCATGGCGCCACATATTTTACTAAGGCAGGTAATTTTGCAACAGATGACTACGGCAGGCTGGTAACGGATACCGGTGCGTATGTCATGGGCTATACGGCAGATGAGCCGGGAGGTGCTCTCTTAACCGACCAGATCAGACCAATTGAGATATACGTTGATAAATTTACCAATACCGACCCGTCAGCTACAGAGGCTTCCCATTTTGCAGGTAATATTAATAAGGCAGATGGTAATTTTGCGGAAAATCTTCCTCTGACACGTAATGTCCAGATTTACGATAATCTGGGTTACCAGTATAGCGTGCAGGTACAGATCAGAAAAGTGTCAGATACGGAGTATAGTGTTACCACGAATGGAGTGTATGCAGGTTCTTCTTTGGCAGAGGGATTAGAGGCATCTATGGATGGTACACTGACATTTGATGAGGCGACAGGAAGACTGACACAGGATACTATCATGGATCTGAGCATTACGGGAAGTGATTCCTTTACCGTCAATCCGATAAAAGTTGATTTCAGTAAGATTACATGCTTTGGTACCGAATCTACCATTGATTCGGCGAGAGGTACTTACAAGGGAGAGGGCACCGGTAAGAAGGTAGGTGTTATGACGAGTGTAGGTATTGATGCTTCCGGCAATGTGGTTGCCGCTTATGATAATGGTGACAACGAGATTCTCGGTCAGATTGCGGTGGCACAGTTTTCTAACCCTTCCGGTCTCGAGAAGGTGGGAGAGAATATGTATGCGGCAACATTGAACTCAGGCGAGTTTAATGGACTTGGTGAACCGATTGCCAACACAGGCGGTTCCATCACGTCGGGTGTTTTGGAAATGTCTAATGTGGATTTGGCAGGAGAATTCACGGACATGATAGTTACTCAGAGAGGATTTCAGGCAAATTCCAGAATAATAACAACTTCCGATACAATGATTGAGGAATTGTTAAACCTTAAGAGATAAACAAAGCTTTATTAATAAAATGCAAAGAACTGCTACATTAGACATATGGTTATTGTTGATGTAGCAGCCTTTTTTTAGAAAGTGAGGTATAAGAACATGATTGATGTGACACGATTAAACGGAAAAGGACTTACGATTAACTGTGACCTGATTGAAATGATTGAGGAAACACCGGATACGGTCATTACCTTTACCACCGGGACGAAAATTATTGTAAAGGAAAACGCTGATGAAATTAAGCAGTTAATATTATCCTATAAAAGAAGCATCTATAATTTTGATAAAAATTTATTATAAAGTAATTGTCTAAACTCGAATTTTGTGGTAGGATATTAGCTGATGTTATTATGTCTAGATTTGGGTTATTGAATGAATAGAATGAGAAAATGAGTAGTCTTTATCAGATTTTAGGATAGAATCAGGATGAGACGGAATATATACATAGGTGGTGGAAGAACAGAATGGATTTAGCTTCGATATTAGGTTTGGTTATATGTATAGGCATGGTTTTGTTGGGAATTGTATCCGGTGACCAGGGTGTAGCGGCACTTGGTAACTTTGTGGATTACAACTCGGTTCTGATTACGCTTGGCGGTGCCTTTGCGAGTACGATGGTATTTGTCTCTGTGAAGGACTTTGTTAATTCGCTGAAAGCCTTTAGTATAGCCATGAAAGCACCTAAGTATAATGATGCAGAGACGATTAAGAACATTATTGATTTGTCGAATGTGGCGCGAAAGGAAGGTCTTCTTGCGCTGGAAGAGGCTGCGAACTTTATTGAGGATGAATATCTGCGAAAGGGAATTATGTTAGTCGTAGACGGTACGGATCCGGAATTGGTCAGAGGGATTATGGAGACGGAGATGGTCTGTGTGGACAACAGACACAAGAAGGTAATCGGCTTCTATGACACATTGGCAGCCATGGGACCTGCCTGGGGTATGATCGGTACACTGATTGGTCTGATTAACATGCTTAAGAACTTAAGTGATATCTCCACTGTAGGTCCGAATATGTCGGTTGCCCTGATTACCACTTTGTATGGTTCTATGTTGGCGAACTGGATTGCAACACCAATTGCCGGTAAGTTGAAATATAACAATGAATTAGAGATGATGCTCAAGGAGGTTACCATAGAGGGACTGCTCTCCATACAGGCGGGAGAGAATCCGAGAGTTATCGAGGAGAAGCTTAAGTCCTTCCTTGCACCTGACCAGAGAGGCAGTATTGGTGAGGAAGATGGAGGTGAATAATCTTGGCTAAGAGAAAAGAAGACCCACCTTCAGGTGGTGCCGGCTGGATGGCCACTTTTAGTGACCTGATGAATCTTTTACTGTGTTTCTTTGTTTTATTGTTTGCTATGTCGAATGTTGATGAGGAAAAGTTTCAGGAGCTTGTTGCTTCCCTTTCTGCCAGTTTTGGTATCTTAGAGGGCGGCTCTACATCAGTCATTGAGGGAACTTTGATTTCGGCAGGTGTGGATGACCTGAATGATTTGAGTGATTATTATGAACAGCTGGGACTGAATGAGACAGGAATTGATGCCTCTCTCAGTGAGGAGGTATATGAATATGATGGCAAGTCTCTCTTAGAGGTGGTCAAAGACAAAGCGGCAGAGGAATCAGAGAAGATGGCGGGAGAGATTGAAGAAGAGGCTGAGGAGTTAGAGATTGAAAAACAGATTGATATAGAATTTACTTCACAGTATGTTATGATTGTGCTGAATGGAGCATTGCTATTTGATTCCGGAGAAGCAGCATTAAGGCAGGATGCTATTCCGCTGATAGACAGAGTAGGCACCATCTTGAAGAATTATTCATCATCGATGATAGAGATTACGGGATATACGGACAGCATACCACTCATCGGTGATCCTAAGTACGATGACAACTGGGATTTGTCTACAGCAAGAGCAAAGACGGTTATGATGTACCTTGTCAATCATAAACAGATGAGTCTGGAGAAGCTCAAGTCCTCAGGCAGGGGAGAAAATGATCCGGTGGCTTCTAATGATACAGCAGAGGGCAGAGCAAAGAACAGACGGGTAGAGATAAAGATTTACAATGAATACAGTTTGGAATGAAGAATATATTTGAATAGTTAATGATACATTGAAATGATAGACGTTGGAGGAAGATGCTTTGAAAAAGAGTTTACTGAATATTATAACGTTGGTTTTGGTTCTTATGAATACAGCACTGACAGGAATCATGGTATTTGCAGTGGTTCCTTCTATGCAGGATTCTAACAGGGTGATTAAGAAGGTGGCGCAGGCGATTAACCTTGAGCTTGACAGTGATCAGTCGTTAGATTTATCTGATGTGCCACTGCAGGATTGTGAGACCTATGATTTATCCAAGCTTACTATTTTATTAAAGAAGGGAACAGATGGTAAAGAACACTACGCTATGATTTACCCGACCCTTTCCCTGTACAAGAATGCAGCGAATTATTCTAAACAGTTTGCTACATTAGATGCGAATACGGCACTTGCTACACAGCACATACAGGAGGTTGTACAGAAGTACACCGTCAATGAACTGCAGTCGAATCCGGATGCTATCAGAAAGGAATGTCTGGCTGACCTGCAGGAAATCTTCGGAAAAGATTTTGTGGTGAAGATTGCCTTCGGAACAACAACAATACAATAAAACTGATAGATATTACAGATAAGGAGGTGAGAGTGTGTGAGCGAGGTATTATCTCAAAATGAGATAGATGATTTATTGAAAGCATTAAGTAGTGGTGAGCTTGATGTGGAGGAATACACGGCACCTAAAGAAAAACAGATTAAAGATTATGATTTTTCCAGACCATCAAAGTTCTCGAGAGAACATCTCCGTACATTGGAGATTATATTTGAGAATTATGGCAGATTACTATATACCAACCTTCCGGCCTATTTGAGAAAGACTGTTCAGGTGGAGGTGATGAGTTCTGAGGCTGTTATTTATTCAGAATTTGCGAATGCACTTTCTAATCCGGTGCTTCTTGGGGTGATTGATTTTGCGCCGCTTCAGGGCAACATTATCATGGAGATTGCTCCCTCGTTAGGATATGCGATTATTGACAGGATGTTAGGTGGTTCAGGACAGACATTGGATAAACAGAGAGATTTTTCGGAAATCGAGGTTATGATTTTAGAGAATGTAGTTTCGATTTGTGTTGATTTACTAATAGAGCCGTGGCAGAATGTAGTAGAGGTTGCACCGAGGCTTGAGAGAATAGAAACAAATTCACAGTTTGCACAGATTGTATCACCGAGTGAAATGATAGCCATTATTACCATCAGTATGACGATAGGTGATGTGGAGGGATTGATACATGTCTGTATTCCGTTCATGACAATTGAACCGGTAATTGATAAATTGAATACTAAGTACTGGTATGCTAATATGCAGGCAAAGAGTGAGGCTGAATATGATGATCAAATTGAAATTCTGATTTCAAAGGTAAAAGTACCGGTCAAGGCAGTGCTAGGCAACAGTACGATTTCGGTGGGAGATTTTGCTAATTTACAAAAAGGTGATATTATAAAGTTAGATTCGGGGATTGAGGAGGAACTTACCGTGTATGTAGGAAATATCAGTAAGTTCAAGGCATTACCCGGTTCGGCGGATGATAATTATGCTGTCCGTGTCACATCAATAATCAGGGAGGAACAGTAAAATGGATGGAATGTTATCGCAGGAAGAAATTAATGCGTTATTAAGCGGTATGGGCTCTGATCTGGGTGACGAAGAAGAGGATACAACAGCTGATACAGTAAGTACAGATGATGGTGGGGATAATGAAATTAATGAAAGTAATTTCCTTACAGATATGCAGAAGGATATTATCGGAGAGATTTCCAATATAAGTATGGGAACTGCCGCAACAACATTATCATCGCTGGTCAATATGAAGGTTGATATAACGACGCCTGTCGTGACGTATGCTGTATGGGACGATTTGGTTAAGGATCATGCAAGACCGTGTGTATTTCTTCAAATCCAGTACCGCGAAGGTTTAGATGGAAATAATATATTGATTTTAAAAGATGATGATGTTAAGATAATTGCAGACCTGATGATGGGTGGCGATGGAAGTAACACTGACAGGGAACTGGATGAGTTATGTTTGAGCGCTATCTGTGAGGCAATGAATCAGATGATGGGTTCTGCATCTACTTCACTCTCATCAATGATGAGCATGAAGATTGATATCAGCCCTCCGACAGCGAGTCTTGTGGATTTGAATGAAACACTGGATCAGACAGAGATATCGGAGTTTCTTGGCAAGGGTTTTGTCAGAAATCTTTTCAGAATGACAATAGGTGACCTGGTAGACAGTGAAATGATGCAGTTGTTCCCTGTTGATTTTGCGAGAGATTTATGTCGCAGGTTTACAGGAGAGGGAGACAGCACCGAGGATATGACGGTACCGAATGATTCGTCAGCTGCCGGCACAGGTGTCAATATGCCTGATTATGTTGAGACGCAGCAGAGTCATGTGGATCAGATGCATGATGCGGCTGTTCAATCAGAACAGCAGAATATGCAGGGATATAATAATATGAATGGAATGCCGCCACAGGGTGGTATGCCGCAGGGAATGCCTCAGCAGGGTTACCCTCAGCAGGGTATGAATCAGATGGGCATGATGGGATATCCCGGAATGTATCCGGGGATGTACCCTGGTATGGCGCCGATGGGAATGCCTATGCAGGGATATCCGCAGCAGGGAGCGCAGCCTGTTATGCAGGAGGTCAATGTTCAGCCTGCACAGTTTCAAGAGTTTTCAGGGGATTTGGCAGCAGTTACCCAAAAGGAAAATATTAATTTGATTATGGATGTTCCTTTGGAGGTATCAGTAGAGCTTGGAAGAACTAACAAATCAATACAGGATATACTTGAGTTCTCACCGGGAACCATTATAGAGCTAGATAAGATTGCAGGCGAACCTATCGATGTCTTAGTTAATGGAAAATATGTTGCAAAGGGGGAAGTAGTTGTGATAGAAGAGAGCTTCGGGGTTCGCGTAACTGAAATTATTAAATAAGAATTAGATTGGAGAGAAGTGAAATGGCAAAGAATATTATGATATGTGATGACGCAGCATTTATGAGGATGATGATTAAGGATATTCTTACGAAGAATGGATACAATGTTGCAGCAGAAGCAGAGAATGGCGCAAAGGCAGTAGAAAAATATAGTGAGATTAAGCCGGATCTTGTAATGATGGATATTACAATGCCAGAGATGGACGGAATTCAGGCACTTAAGAAGATTAAGGAGATGGATCCTAAGGCAACTGTCATTATGTGTTCTGCAATGGGACAGCAGGCAATGGTTATTGAATCGATTCAATCAGGTGCAAAGGATTTCATTGTTAAGCCGTTCCAGGCGGACAGAGTTATAGAGGCTGTTAAAAAGGCTGTTGGTTAATATGAATGATAATGTTGTAATGGCAGTCAATTCAACATTCAACAGCATTCTACAGTTTATCACACTATTGATTGTGTTTGTGGTGATTTTATTTGCTACCTACTGGACAACAAAATTTGTCGGCAGTTATCAGAAGGTGACGGGAAGAGCGACAAATTTCGAGGTGATTGAGACCTATCGTATTGCCAATACGAAGTATCTTCAGATTGTCAAGGCAGGTAACAAGTATCTGGTGATTTCTGTTTGTAAGGAGAATATAACGCTTCTGACGGAATTATCAGAGGAGGAGGTTACACTGCCACAGACAGAAGGAATGGAGCCTTTTGCGAAGATACTTGAGAAGGTTAAGAATAATAAACTGTTTGAAAAAAATAATAAAGAAATTAAGGCAGATGAAGCCGAAGAAGATTTTGGTTATGGACAGGAAGGTAAGGGACATAGTGATGATGACGAGAAAGAGTAAGGCGGACAGAGTTGTTAAGAGACTGTTCCGAGTCATCTGTATGTTTTTGTGCATTTGTTTTCTTCTAAAAGGAACGGAAGTATCTGCGATGGCTACGCAGCCGAATGATAATTCTTATTCGCCCGTCGTAGGTGAGACAGATAATAATGCCGGCAATGTTTTGGGAATTAATATATCTACGACTGAGGATGGGGGATTATCAGGGGCTTTGCAGATTGTTCTGGTGCTGACAATAATCGCCCTTTGTCCGTCAATACTGATTATGCTGACTTCTTTTACAAGGATTATCATAGTCCTTCATTTTACAAGGTCAGCACTGAATACGCAGACTTCGCCGCCGAATCAGGTCTTAATCGGACTTGCACTGTTTTTGACCTTTTTTGTGATGGCACCTGTGTTTAACGAGATTAATACCAATGCGATACAACCCTTGAGAAATGAAGAAATCACACAAGAGGAGGCATTCAGGGAGGGCGTAAAGCCTTTAAGAACCTTTATGCTTAATAATGTTAAGGAGCAGGATTTGAACGCTATGGCAGATGTGGCGGGACTTCAGAGTGTGGACAGTACGGATGATATTCCAATGCGGGTATTGATACCGAGTTTTATGCTCAGTGAACTGCGTATTGCCTTTTGGATTGGTTTCCTTATTTATATTCCTTTTATTGTAATTGACATGGTTGTTGCTTCTACCCTGATGTCTATGGGTATGATGATGCTTCCGCCTACTACGATTTCCCTTCCGTTTAAGATACTTTTGTTTGTCTTGGCAGATGGATGGAATTTGATTATAATTAACCTGATGAAAACTTTTATCGTTTGAGAGAGGAAAGGAATGATATTTAGATATGAGTGAAGAAGTGGTTATTAATATAGCAAGTCAGGCTATATGGACGATAATTATTTCGTCGGGGCCTCTGTTAATTGTATCTTTGATACTGGGTTTGGTGGTAAGTATTTTCCAGACGGTTACCTCCATTCAGGAGCAGACACTTACCTTTATTCCGAAGCTGATAGGAATATTTGCGGTGATGATACTTCTTGGTTCTTTCATATTGAATAATATTGTTACATTTATGACAAATCTCTGGTCAAATTTTGGAGATTATGTACTATGATTGAAGTCACTTTTAATCAGAATACGTTAGAATATATTTTAATATTACTGGTCAGGGTTTCAGGATTTGTGTTTATCTCTCCTTTTTTTGGTGATTCGGCTATTACCGCCAGAGTGAAGGTATCCATCAGTGTGTGGATTTCCATATTGCTGTTTTATACGATGCCGATGACGGAGCTTGATTACAGCACGGTCATTGACTATGGCTCTTTAGTGATAAAAGAGACCTTGACGGGAATGCTGATTGGTTTTTCGGCATTTATTTGTAATACAATTATACATTTTTCGGGAAAGATTATAGATATGGACATTGGACTTTCTATGGCACAGGTATTTGACCCTACCACGGCCACCCAGACGGGTTTGACGGGAAGTTTATATTCATATCTTTTAATGTTGTTAATGATTCTTTCTAATATGCATCTGTTTTTGCTGAATGCGCTGATAGATTCCTATGAGCTGATTCCTATAGGAGGAATCAGACTGGGAAGTACAATGTATGACACGGTGCTGAGGTTTATGGCGAATTATTTTCTGATTGGCTTCAGATTGATTCTGCCGGTATTCGCTTCCATATTGCTTCTGAATTGTATTCTGGGTATCATGGCGAGGGTGGCACCACAGATGAATATGTTCGCGGTAGGAATGCAGCTCAAGGTGATGGTGGGGCTGATGATTATATTTGTTACCATTGGGGCACTTCCGGCTTTGGCGAGATATATATTTTCCATGATGCAGAGTATGGTAAAATCAATGATTAGAGGAATGGTTTGATTGGAGAACAGAGACTACTTAATGAGATATAACCTACAGTTTTTTGCGAAAGAAGGACCGGGAGGAGAAAAAACAGAGCCCGCTACGCAAAAGAAGCTGGATGATGCCAGAAAGGACGGTAATGTTGCCAAGAGTAAGGACTTAGTAACAGCTGTCACACTGGTGGTATTATTTGTGGTATTAAAGGTAACCATTGGCAGTATTGGTATGGGTTTTATGGAGACATTTCAGAATGTTTATGGTAAGATTTATACATATGCCAATCCCGGCTCCTATGAGATGACATATGATGCCACAAAGGCACTTTTATTAGACGCTTTTAAGACAGGGGCACTTGCCGTCCTGCCGATTTTTGCGGTGGCGATGGTGGTGGCGTTTGTAGGAGATTTGGTGCAGGTAAAATGGAAGGTAACGGGAAAGCCGCTGCAGCCGAAGTTCAGTAAGATTAATCCCTTACAGGGATTTAAAAGAATTTTTTCCCTCCAGTCCCTCATGAATCTCGGTAAGTCACTGGCGCTTGTGCTGATTATCGTCTTTGTGGTGTTTCAAACCATAAGGAATCATTTGGGTTTATTATTTTCACTGTATGATGTGTCATTGATGGATGCACTGTCCATTATCGGAAGTCTGGTTATTAATCTGGGCATTGAGATTAGTATGATTTACCTGATTGTGGGAGCAGTGGATTATATCTATCAGAAGATTAAGTTTCGGAATGATATGAAAATGACCAAGCAGGAGGTCAAGGATGAGTATAAAAATTCTGAAGGTGATCCTCAGATAAAAAGTCAGCAGAAGCAGAGAATGAGACAGGCTTCCATGAGAAGAATGATGCAGGATTTGCCCACAGCCGATGTGGTTATCACTAACCCGACACATTTTGCCGTAGCGCTTCGATATGAATCCGGTAAGAATGCGGCACCGGTGGTAGTAGCAAAAGGGGAAGACTATCTGGCGCAGAAGATTAAAGAGAAGGCAAAAGAATGTGACATAGAGATAGTGGAGAATAAGCCCCTTGCCAGAGCTTTGTATGCTAATGTGGATGTGGGACAGGAGATACCGGAGGAATTGTATCAGGCAGTGGCAGAGGTTCTTGCCTATGTATATAATCTGAAAAATGAGGCAGAGATTCTGCCGTAATGAAGCACAGACAATAACAATATACGGAAAGGAGTACAAAAATCATGAAAAAGACAGATTTAGGTGTTGGAATATACCTTCTTGCAGCCATTGTATTTATGATTATTTCAATCCCATCGGGATTGCTAGATGTACTTCTTACTCTTAACTTCTTTGTGGCACTTGTCATTTTGTTTAATTCCTTTTTTTCAAAAGAACCCCTTGATATGTCAGCATATCCGACCATTCTTTTGCTTTCCACGATTTTCAGAATTTCACTGAATGTTTCCTCCACAAAGCTGATTTTGAAGACGGGAGATCCGGGCAAGGTGGTAAGAACCTTTGGTGAATTTGTGGGTAAGGGTGATCCGATTATCGGTATCATCGTTTTTATCATACTGTTGATTGTGCAGTTCATGGTTATTAATAAAGGTTCAGAGCGTGTAGCTGAGGTAACGGCGAGATTTACGCTGGATGCGATGCCTGGTAAGCAGATGGCGATTGATGCCGATTTGAATACAGGTGCCATCAGCGATGCAGAGGCAAAAGCAAGGCGTGAAAAGATAGCTGCGGAATCAGCGTTTTTTGGTTCCATGGATGGTGCCGTGAAGTATGTAAAAGGAGATGCCACAGCAGGTCTGATCATTACCTGTATCAATATTATCGGTGGTATTATCATGGGCATCCTAAGAAGAGGGATGAGTGCAGGAGAGGCTTTTGATTACTATACAATTATTACAATCGGTGACGGACTGGTAAGTTCCATTCCTTCTCTGATGATTTCTCTGGCGACAGGTATTCTTGTCACCAAGTCAGATGGGGAGAAGGATTTGGGAGGAACGGTATTCAGCCAGCTGTTCACACTGTCAAAGGTATTGTATTATGCCGGCGGTGCATTGGTATTCCTTGGTGTATTTACACCGCTTCCTATCTATGTCTTTGTGCCATTTGGACTGGTTGCCATCTTTTTAGGCTACAGAAACAGTGGAAAAGCTGCGGTTGAACAGATAGAGACAGAGGTAGCAGAGGAAGAGGCGCAGGCAGACGAAATCAGGCGGCCTGAAAATGTTAATTCACTCTTGGCAGTGGATCCGATTGAATTGGAGTTTGGATATGGTATCATACCGCTGGCGGATGTGAATCAGGGTGGCGACCTGATAGACAGAGTTGTCATGATTAGAAGACAGATTGCATTAGAGCTTGGTGCTGTCGTGCCGATTATCCGATTGAGAGATAATATCCAGCTCAATCCTAACCAGTATATTATAAAGATTAAGGGTATTCAGGTAAGCGAGGGTGAAATCCTGTTTGACCACTACATGGCGATGAATCCGGGATATGTAGAAGAGGAGATAAGTGGTATACCGACCTTCGAACCGTCCTTCCATCTTCCGGCACTGTGGATTACAGAGAGTCAGAGAGAGAGAGCGGAGACCCTTGGTTATACGGTAGTTGATCCGCCGTCTATTATTGCCACACATCTGACAGAGGTGGTCAGAAACCATATTGATGAGCTTCTGACAAGACAGGATGTACAGAATTTGATTAATAATGTAAAAGATTCTAATCAGGCACTTATTGATGAGCTTGTTCCGAAGCTTCTCAATATCGGTGAGATACAGAAGGTGCTGCAGAATTTACTGAGAGAGGGAATATCTATCAGAGATTTACTTACAATATTAGAGACACTGGCAGACCATGCCGGGGTTACGAGAGACACGGATGTTCTCACGGAATATGTACGACAGAGCTTAAAGAGAGTCATATCGAATAAATTTTTCAGTCAGAATGAGTCAACGACGGTCATTACACTGGATCCCGGTATTGAGCAGGAAATTATGGATTCTGTCAAGCAGTCTGAGCAGGGGGCGTATTTGACGCTGGATCCTGACAGAAGTAAGAAAATACTGAATGCAACAGGAGTAGAGATAGATAAGCTTGAAAAAATGGGAAAACCGGCGATTATTATCACATCCCCGATTGTGAGGATGTACTATAAGAGACTTGTGGAAGAGTATTATAAAGATTTAGTCGTTGTTTCCTATAATGAGATAGAATCGAATATTGAGTTACAATCAGTTGGGATGGTGAGCATTTAATGATAATCAAGAAATTTATTGCGCAGACAGAGCAGGAGGCTGTATTAAAAGCGAAAGAGGATATGGGACCGAATGCGATTGTCTTGAATATTAAGACAACAAAGCAGCGGGGAATCCGTAAGCTCTTTAAGAAGGACAGTGTGGAAATCACGGCAGCGCTGGAGGACAGAACCACCGGCGGGATTCCTGTGAATAAGGTCAATGTGGCAGTGGGAGGCGATGTGCTTCCTGATGAGGAGTCAAATCAGCGGGCAGCGATTGAGGAAAAACTGGACACTTTGCAGTCATTGCTTGAAAAGCGGATGGATGAGAATGTGAAAAAGGTCAGAGAACATAATGAGGATGCCAAAGGAGAAAAAGAGGAGAAGAAAGAAAACGAAAAAAATACGAATGTCTCCTATATACGTCTTATTTATGACCAACTGATTGATAATGAGGTGGATGAAAAGTATGTCAATCAGCTCATCACGGAGATTGAGTCTGTGTCAAGAAAAGAGAGCACCTTAGACACGATTTTAGCCTCTGTCTATCAGAAGATTGTATTGAAGTTAGGAACACCAAAGCCCATAGAGTTAAATGAAAAGCACGCACATGTAACCTTTTTTGTGGGACCTACCGGGGTGGGGAAGACAACGACAATTGCAAAGATTGCTTCAAGCTTTAAGCTTGAAAAAGATAAAAAAGTGGCAATGATTACTTCTGACACCTACAGAATAGCGGCAATAGAGCAGTTAAAGACTTATGCCAATATATTGTCCGTGCCGGTTTCTGTGGTGTACACCGTAGAGGAGTTAAATGCAGCCATTGAAAAATATAAAGATTATGATCTGATTCTTGTGGATACTGCGGGAAGGTCACACAAACATCAGCAGCATTGTGAGGAAATGATACATTTTGTAAAGGATTCATTAGTGCCAAAGGGTTGTACCAAAGATGTCTATATGGTAGTGAGCGCAGCGACAAAGTATAAGGACTTATTGGATATCGTGGAGGTATATGGACAGGTTGGCAAGTATAATATTGTTTTTACAAAATTAGATGAGACATCAGCCTATGGTAATATTTTCAACATACGATTAAAAACACAGGCGAATTTTTCCTATGTGACAGTGGGACAGACCGTGCCGGATGATATAAGGGTATTAGATGCACAAAAACTCGCAAAATCGCTGCTGGGAGGTGCCAATTAATGGATCAGGCAGAAAACTTAAGAAATATGGTGAAAAGTACAGAAGAGGATGGCGGAAAGCCGCTTTCTGCAGAATCGAACAGAGGAAAGTCGAGAATCATCACGGTTACCAGTGGAAAAGGAGGCGTAGGAAAAACCAGCACATCCATTAATCTTGCCATTCAGTTCAGGAAAATGGGAAAAAGCGTGATTATTCTGGATGCAGATTTTGGTCTTGCCAATATCGAAGTTATGTTTGGCGCTATTCCGAAATATAATTTATCAGACTTGGTATACAGAGGCAAAGATTTAAAGGACATTATTGTGAAAGGACCCATGGATATCAGTTTCATATCAGGTGGCTCCGGAATATCGGGTTTTGAGGATCTTACGAAAGACCAGATTATGTATATTGTATATAAGTTAAAGGAAATAGAAGGAATGGCTGACATTATCATCATTGACACCGGTGCAGGCATCTCCAGTACGGTAATGGATTTTGTCGTGGCAAGTGACGAGGTACTTTTGGTAACGACGCCGGAGCCTACTTCCATCACGGACTCGTATTCTCTTCTTAAGGTCTTAAACAAGCATTCCGAATTTAACAGGAAGACGACAAAAATTAAGATTATTACCAATAAGGTGCGAAATTATGAGGAAGGCCTGAACCTGTATAACAAGTTTAATGTGGTGGTTGATAAATTTTTAAAGATAGAAATTGAGTTTTTGGGCATCATAGAGAGTGATGACAATATGTCTAAGGCGGTCATACAGCAGCAGCCAATCAGTATTGCCTATCCTAATTCTAAGGGAGCAAAATGCTATAAAAAATTATTGGATAATCTGATTTCTGACAAGACGGCGGAGGAAAGCCATAATGAACATAAGGGGCTTGTGGCTTTGTTTATGAGAACTATGAAACGTGGAAAGGGAGGTGTATAATATGCTGACAAGTATTATCACACCAGGTGATAAGCTGGAGATTACAAAGAATTTGAGTGAAAAGAGAAGAAAGCAGCTGGAAGAGGAGAAGTCCATCTTTGCCGGCGTGCTGGTAAGTCAGGCATTTGAAGCAATTGATGATACAAAGCTTAGAATTGCCATGCCGATTGTAGAGGGAAAGTTGATTCTGTTGCCGGTTAATTCCAGATATAATGTTGTCATTTATACCAAGGGAGGCCTGTATAAGAGCAGCTTCATTGTGTTAAAAAGATATAAGCAGGATGCCATCTATGGATTGGAGGTCGAGCTGATTCAGCCACTTAAGAAATTCCAGAGAAGACAATATTACCGACTGGAATGTATGATAGAGATAGAGTACATTTGCGTGGATGAAGAGTTTATGAGTCAAGAGTTGGATGATGATGATATTAAGAAGAAGTTTGAACTGGAAAGTGCCGTGAAGGGAACCGTTCTGGATATCAGTGGCGGTGGTATCCGGTTTTCTTCTGCCGAGCATCTGGAGAAAGGCTCCATTGTTTTAGTGAAGCTCAACATACGTGTCAGTGAGGACAAAAGTGTGTATGGTGTCTTAGGAAAGGTGCTTGAATCAAGGATTATACGGAATAGTCTCGGATTGTATGAGCAGAGGCTTGAGTATCAGGAGATATCAGGAAAGAGCAGAGAAACCATTATCAGATACATATTTGAACAGGAGAGGCGATTGAGAAAGAAATAGAATCATTGAGGAATTTAGATATTGATAAAAAGTTAGAAGGATGAGGACAATTGTGAGAATAGGACATGACAGTATAATTGGTAAAGAGAAAAATCATAAAAAGAGTGACAAAATTTATAAAATTTTGATAATTGATGACTCTGCACTCATGAGAAGTATTGTTTCTGATATAATAGATAAAGATAATCGTTTTAAGATTGTGGATATTGCAACTGACGGAATGCAGGGACTGGATTTGCTCGTACAGAATAACGGCAGCTATGATATCGTGTTGTTGGATGTTATGATGCCGAAGATGGGTGGATTAGAGGTCTTAGAGAACATTAATAAGTATAAGCTGCACTGTAAAGTGATAGTGATGAGTGCACTGATTGAGGAAGGGGCAAAGGAGACAATCCTTGCACTGGAGATGGGTGCCGTTGATTTTGTTCATAAGCCCTCTGTCATACATAAGTCTGAAAAGGTGACATTTGAGGAGAGACTCCTAAAGTCCCTGGACAGCGCTATCCACAGTCACAGGACACATACAGAGGTTACATCTTTAAAGACTGTAAGGTCTGAGAAAAAAACGGTTAGTAATTTTTTTGATAAACCGGTACCATACAGTGGGGACAGTAAGCCTGATAAGCTGATTGCCATTGCCTCATCTACGGGAGGACCGAGAACGCTCAAGGAGATTATTCCGAAGCTTCCGGGCAATCTTGATGCGCCGGTCATTTTAGTGCAGCATATGCCTGCCGGCTTTACAAAGTCACTGGCGGACAGACTGAATGAACTGAGTGAGATTGAGGTGAAAGAGGCTGCTGACAATGAACCGCTTAGAAAAGGATGCGTATATATCGCACCCGGAGGTACACAATTAAGGGTAAGTGAGGGCTCTAAGGGAAATCCGGTGTTCAGCATTACGGATGATCCGCCGGTAGGTGGTTTGAAGCCATGCGCCAACCTCATGTACGAGTCTCTTAAGAAGACTTCTTATAAGAGGATTACCTGTGTTGTGCTTACCGGAATGGGCGCAGATGGAACGAATGGAATTAAGAGTTTATCAAAGAGTAAGAAGCTTCATGTGATTGCCCAAAATGCTGAGACAAGTGTTGTCTATGGTATGCCAAGGGCGATTGCACAGGTCGGACTGGCAGATGAGATTTTGCCGTTAGATGATATATCCGGCGCAATTATAAAAAACGTGGGGGTGCTAAACAATGGATGTTAGCCAATATTTAGAGATTTTTATTGATGAAACAAAAGAACATTTACAGAGCCTTAATGAACATCTGCTCATACTTGAGAAAGAACCGGAGAACATGGATACCATTAATGAGATATTCAGAGCGGCTCATTCATTAAAGGGTATGGCAGGTACCATGGGCTACATGAGAATGCAGAAATTGACACACCAGATGGAAAATGTGTTCTCGGAGATCAGAAACGGCAAGATGAAGGTAGCCCCGAATCTTGTGGATGTACTGTTCCAGTGTCTGGATGCATTGGAGAATTATCTTGAATTGATTACGGAATCCGGTGATGAAGGAGATAATGACAACAAGCCGATTCTGAATGAATTAGAGGCAATACTCAACGGCGGTGCGGCACAGGCAGTCGAAGAGGCAAAGCCGGAGCAGGAAGAAAAAAAGGCAGAAGGCGATGGCAAGAAGGAAAAGTATAAGGATATGGTGTATGCTGATTTCGAGCAGCATGCGATAGAACAGGCGATAGAAGACGGACTGAATGTATATGCCATCACAGTCTATATAGATGAATCATGTCTGCTTAAGGCAGCGAGAGCTTTCCTTGTATTTAAGGGAATAGAGGAGATTGGTGAGGTTGTAAAATCGGAACCTTCTTCACAGGATATTGAGGATGAAAAGTTTGAGTTTGATTTTAGTATTTGTGTGATATCGGAGCACCCTCTTCAGAAGGTAATTGATGTCATTCAAAATGTATCAGAGATACGGGATGTTGTGGGAGAGAAGCTCGACAAGGTGCCGGCAGCACCTAAGACAGAACAGCAGGAGGAAGAAAAGGCTGCAGAGGAGACACCTAAGGTTGATGAAAAGGCAGATGATAAGAAGCAGCCGGCAGCACAGAATACCAATGCACAGCATAAGACAGGCGGCAAGCCGATTGTCAACAGATCAGTTCGTGTTGACATAGAAAAACTGGATGTATTGATGAATCTTGTCAGTGAGTTGATTATTGCCAAGAACGGCTTGGTATCCCAGAGTAATTCGGAAGGAATGCAGAACTCACATGCCTTTAATGAGCAGATAGAGTACTTAGAGAGAGTTACCACTAACCTCCATGAGTCTGTTATGAAGGTAAGAATGATGCCAATCGAGACAGTAACGCAGAAGTTCCCTAGAATGATCAGAGATTTAACGAAGAAGCTGAACAAGAAGATGGAATTAAGCATGACCGGTGAAGACACAGAATTAGACAGAACCGTTATTGATGAGATTGGTGATCCCCTCATGCATCTGCTTCGTAATTCTGCCGACCATGGTCTTGAATCTCCGGAAGTCAGAGCCCAGAGAGGTAAGCCGGAGGTGGGAAGTATCAGACTTGACGCTTATCAGGATGGTAACAATGTTATCATAGAGGTAGGAGATGACGGTAATGGTATTGATGTAGAGGCTGTTAAACGTAAGGCTGTTGAAAAAGGAGCTATTACCAATGAGCAGGCAGAGCTGATGTCTGAAAAGGAAGCCATTGATCTGTTGTTCAGACCAAGCTTTTCTACCGCTAAAGTGGTTTCGGATATTTCCGGAAGAGGTGTTGGTCTTGACGTTGTTAAGACTAAGATTGAATCATTAGGTGGTGAGATAGAGGTTAAGACAAGACTGGGAGAGGGAACAAAGTTTATTATCAAGTTGCCTCTGACCCTTGCTATCATACAGGCGCTTATGATTGAGCTGGGAAGTGAAAAGTATGCAATTTCACTTGAGAATATCCAGAGTATCGAGGATATACCTGCAACGGATATCAAATATGTACAGACAAAAGAAGTTGTTAACTTAAGAGGAACGGTAATTCCGATTATCAGGCTTGACGATGTACTTGACATAGAGCACACAGATGACGGTGAGAGCTTTACGGTGGTGATTGTTAAGAAGGGTGACAGACTGGCAGGTCTTGTCGTTGATAAACTGATTGGACAGCAGGAGATTGTTATCAAGTCACTCGGAAGATATTTAAGCGGCGTAAACAAGATCATTGGTGGTGCTACTATCTTAGGTGATGGTGAAGTTGCACTGATCCTTGATGTTAATACATTACTGTAATGGGGGTGCCAAGATGGAAACAAACAATAATAACAACATGGAAACAATTGAAGAAGTAAAACAATATATCGTAGTATGTGTCGGTGTGGAGCAATATGGAATCGACATAAGCTTCGTTGATAATATCGTAAGGATGCAGAAGATTACCAGAGTTCCAAAGTCAATCGCTTATTTTAACGGAGTCATTAATCTTCGTGGCGAGATAATTCCTATTATAAGCCTGAGAAGAAGATTTAATCTTGAGATAGATACTTTCACGGATAAGACAAGAATTATTATCTTGAGGACAGCACGTCAGGATGCCATAGGCATTATTGTGGATGAGGTAAAGGAAGTTATCAATTTAAAGGATGAAGATGTTGATAAACTTTCAACGGAAGCAGATATTGAAGGGGATGAGAATCAGACAAGATATATTTCAGGGGTAGGTAAAAATAAAGCAAATAACACACTGGTGTCGCTTTTGAACATTAATAATGTGATAGGTGATGAGCCGGCGTAGAAAGACAGGTGCATGATGTCTAAGATAGACTTAAATGATTTGAGTAATATGCAATACGATGTATTGTCAGAAATTGGAAATATTGGTGCCGGTAATGCAACAACGGCATTGGCCACCATGATTAATAAAAAGATTGATATAGGTGTGCCTCATGTAAAACTGGTGGATTTTAATCATATTTCTACCATCATCGGCTCTGAGGAGCAGGTGATGGTAGGTATCCTCTTGATGCTAAGTGGTGATATCAACGGAATGATGATGTTCCTTTTGGATGAGGTAATTGCAAAGAATCTTGTCAATGTATTAATGAACAGGGAAGAAGGCTCGGAGGTTGTATTTGACGAGATGGAGAAGTCAGCAGTAATGGAGGTAGGAAACATTATTGCGGGCGCTTATCTTAATTCGTTATCAATGCTAACAAATTTGACTATTGATGTATCAGTGCCGATGCTTCAGATTGATATGGCAGGCGCTATTCTTAGTGTTCCTGCAATTGAGTTTGGCAAAATAGGTGACAGTGTACTGCTGATAGAGACAGAATTTGATGATGAGACGAGAAAAGAGGAGGCAATCAGAGGTTACTATATTTTGATTCCTGAGCTGGATTCCTATGAAAAAATTCTGGAATCGTTAGGTGTTTAGAGTATGAAAGATATGATTAAGGTCGGTATGGCAGATATGAAGTTATGTGAGCCGCCTGACACGATTACGACTGTCGGGCTCGGCTCATGTGTCGGGATAGTGTTGTATGATATGAGAACAAAGCTATGTGGGATGATTCATATCATGCTTCCTGACAGTACGAAGATTAAGAATAATGCTAACAGAGCGAAGTTTGCCGATACTGCGATAAATGATATGATAGAAAATATGAAAAAGAAAGGTTCTGTAAAACATAATATTGTTGCAAAGATTGCAGGCGGTGCACAGATGTTCGGCTTCGGCGGAGACAAAATGGATTCCATGAGAGTGGGAGAAAAGAATGTTGAAGCGGTAAAAAGCAATCTGTCAAAATATGGTATCAGAATACTGGCGGAGGACACAGGACTGAATTATGGTAGAACCATAATATTTGAGCCGGCGACGGGAAAACTGATTATACATACCGTTGGAAAATCGGAGAAGGTAATTTGACACAGGGAAGAATCATTTTCGAGGAGAAGACAGATGGACGACAGAACAAGATATATTCCTTCAATCGTAATGTTGTCAGCCGCACTTGTGAGCTGTGTTGCTACAATAATCTATAAGTATCCTACGAAAGATATCCTTATTATTGTATTGATAACGAGCATCGTTTTCTTCATTATAGGGCAGATTATAAGAAGAATTGCCCTGAAATATCTGATTGTGAGTACTGTGGAGGAAACCACGCAGGAGCAGGAGGAGAACAAAGAGGAAGGCGAAAAACAGAATGCTTCAGACAGCAGTACACAGAATAATACTGCATCATAAGAATGTGAGAATAAGTAAGAAGGTTATCAAAAAATATGTCTGAAAGGGGTGCGAAGATGGACGAAAGTGCCAAGAATAAACTATGGCTCGAATATGTAAAAAGCAAGAGCAGCGAATGCAGAGATCAGTTAATCATTGAGTATGCCCCTTTAGTAAAGATTGTTGCGGGCAGGCTTAGTGCATATCTGGGATATAATGTTGAATATGATGATTTAGTAGGTTATGGTGTATTTGGATTGATAGATGCCATAGATAAGTTTGATTATGGCAAAGGTGTAAAGTTTGAAACTTATGCAAGTCTCAGAATCAGAGGCGCTATTCTTGACCAGATTAGAAAAATGGATTGGATTCCCCGTTCTCTAAGGCAAAAGCAAAAAAAGATAGATGCTGCCATGAGTAAAATAGAGAGTATGTATGGAAGGAATGCATCTGATGAGGAGATTGCCAAAGAGATTGGAATTGATACTGATGAATTACTCACCTGGCAGGGACAGGCAAAGATAACAAATGTGGTTTCGTTGGATGAATTTGTAGAGGCATCCGGTGAAAAAGAAGTTGGTTATGCACAGAAGAATTCTTTTGAGCAGCCGGAGCATGTAGTCTTAAAGAACGAATTAAAGCAGCAGCTGATAGAGGCCTTGGATTCTCTTACGGAAAGAGAGAAGAAGGTGATTCTGTTGTATTACTATGAAGAATTGACATTAAAAGAGATTAGTGTGGTGCTGGAGGTTTCAGAATCAAGGATATCACAGTTGCATACGAAAGCCTTACAGAAGATGAAGGTTAAATTAGGCGACAGTATTAATATTATGTTTTCTGTATAATGTGAGATGTATTTTCATATGTATGGGGGTGAATGAAATGAGCCATGAAGAATATAAAGTCTGTTTTAAAGACGAATGTATGAAGATTATGGTTACTGACGATTTGATGACAGGATATATTTTGTTCTATGCTCCAATTGAAGGCAGAAAGCCGTTTACCAAAGAAGATATCATGAATAACTTAAGAACCGCCGGTATTGCATATGGCATTGACGAAAAAGCCGTTGATGAGTATGTCAGTTCGCCGATATATGATGAGGACCTTTTGATTGCAAGAGGTCTTGAGGTGGTTCAGGGACAGAATGCATATATTGAGTATAAGTTCAACACAAATATCAGAATCAGACCGGAGCATAATCCCAATGGAACAGTTAATTTCCGTAAGCTGAATAATATAAGCCATGTGGAAAAGGGAGATTTGCTGGCAGAGCTGCATCCCGCCGTATTTGGCAAGGATGGCATTAATGTGTATGGTAAACCGGTGCCACCGGCAAAGGTGTCGCAGGCTGTGTTAAAGTATGGTAAAAATATATCAGCTTCTCAGGATAATTTAAGAATTTATTCCCTTGTCAATGGTCATGCCACATTAGAGAATGACAGAGTTTTTGTGTCGGATGTCTATGAAGTACCTTATGATGTGGACAATTCCACAGGAGATATTGATTACAGTGGTTCGGTTGTCATCAATGGCAATGTGCGAACAGGTTTCAAGGTAAGGGCAACGGGTGATGTGGAGGTTATCGGAATAGTGGAGGATGCTGAGATAATATCCGGTGGTCAGGTGGTGTTGCATCATGGCATTCATGGAAGAATCAGAAGCCAGATTGTTGCCAAAGGGAATATTGTCAGCAAATTCATAGAGAATGCCAGAGTGTTTGCCGGAGGTTATATTGAGGCAGAGGCCATTATACAGAGTCAGGTATCAGCGAATGGAGATATTATCGTAAGTGGCACAAAAGGTTATATCAGGGGTGGTCACACGAGAAGTGCGGGGATTATCGATGCGAAGGTGGTTGGTTCAGACTTGGGGATTAGTACCCTGATTGAGGTAGGTTTGAACCCGGCATTGCAGGATGAGATTGCCAGGTTAAAAGTAGCGATAGAAGAAAAAGAAGCAGAGGATAAGAAATACAGACAGCTGTATGAGGTTTTGAAGACGAGGTTAGAGAAGAATGTGATTAATGAGCAGCAAAAGAACATCTTAAAGAATGCGATTATCAGGATTGGTGAGTTGAAGAAGGAACTCCCGAAGCTGCGGGAGGACTTGAGTGAAAAGATGGAAAAAATTGACAATAATAAAGATTCTTTAATTATTGTGCGGGATAAAATCTATGTAGGTTCAAAGCTGGTTATTTTGGGGGAGACAAAGAACATTATGTCTCCGGATGGATTTTGTAAGTATATTAATGAAGATGGTGTGATAAAAAGTTTACCGTTGTAGAATGAGAGGGCTGGTGATGACTTATGATTAATCCGATTGAATTTTCGGGAATGATTCCAAGAACACAGGATGTGTCGACCTTAAAACAGAATGAAGATGTGAGACCCCAGTTCGAACATGTGAATATACAGAACAAGACAGAGCAGGAGGCTGTGGTCAAGCACGAGCAGGTAAATGAAAAGGATAACGCTGACAGGGGAAAGAGTAACTATGATGCTAAGGAAAAGGGAAACGGTCAGTATTATAATATCAGAAGAAAAAAGGACACCAAAGGGAAATCCGGCAGAATAGAGGATGAAGCGGATGGTGTTGTTATTAAAAAGAGTAAAAATATGTTTGATATCCAAATCTAGATGGTTATCAGCCATGTGTTGGTGCATCAAAACTGTTGTAAATAGAGAAGTGGTGTGGCGTTAAAACAGTGTTTTAGCGCTTATTAATATGTAAGAAAGGACAGGCATTAGTATTATCATGGCAGGAATGGAGATATTTCTTATTATTGTGGGAACTGTGACGATAATAGGAAGTTTTGTGTTTGCAGGTCGGTTGGAGAGTGCCGAAAAGAAAACCGGTAATGCACTTGATTTAATTGATGAGACAGAACTTCAAAAAAGAATCAATGAAGTTGTTGACGAAATACTTGATGAGAAGCTGGATACAACGGAAGCGAAGATTGATAAGATTATGAATGAAAAAATCATGACAGTTGGTGAGTATTCCGACAATGTAATATCAGATATTGATAAGAATCATGATGAGGTAATGTTCCTGTATGGCATGCTGAATGACAAGGAGAAGGATGTAAAAAAGACACTTATTGATGTTGAGAATCTTAAGAGAAGTATCAATAACAATGAGATGAACGAAGAAAGCAGGAGGATAGAAGAGAGTGAGAATCATATCAGATCAGAGGAAGAGGTTGTAAAAGAAGACAGTGCGGAAAGTGATGCAGGTGCTTTTTACAATCATTATCAGGATAAAGAGAGGGGCAGAAACACAAGGCGCAGTAATGAGCGAAAGAAAAAGAATGGGAAGAATAAAAAGCCTGCTGCAAATGATTCTAATGATAATAAAGATACCGGCACAAAAAAGGAAGGGGTTGCTCTTTCAGCAAAAGAGGTACAGGCTAAATCAAATAATAACGCGAGAATACTGAACTTATACCGGCAGGGCAAGGAGCCCATTCAGATTGCAAAAGAGCTTAAGCTGGGCATGGGAGAGGTTCGTCTGGTAATTGATTTATATAAGAACAGATAGTGTTCACATTGCTAAATACTTTAGAATGGAGACCAGTATGAAATTTAAGTATTATCTGAGAGGATTTGGAACAGGCGTATTATTTGCCACCATCCTGCTCATCATTGCCATTAATATTAAAGAAAATAAACCGGTGAAGACGATGCCATCACAAAATCTTTTATCTGAGGGTCAGCAGGCAACAGATGAATTAGAAACAGAGAAAAATACTACTGAGGAAAGCACGACTCATACTGAGAAAGAGAGTACAGAAGACGAGACAACAGGCAACGATAGCGCAGTGACAGAAACCACAGAAGGAAACAACAACACGGAGACGGTAGAGGATGGACGTGTCTCGGAGACAGAGACTACTACTGAAATTCAGAATGAGACGAGCAGGGAGACAGACAACGGACAGGGAGGAACATCAGAGGATGAACCGACAACCGATTCTGATGAGACACCACATGAACAACCCTCTGTAGAGCCGTCTTCAGTGGAGCAGCCTTCGACGGTAGAGGTTACCATTCAGAGAGGAATGACATCAAGAGCCGCATCCGAGATGCTCTACGAGGAAGGTCTTGTTGATGATGCCTATGAATTTGATGAGTATATGCAGGAAAGCGGTCATGAATCGAGACTCAGAATAGGTATTTATGAGATTACGAAGGGTGCCTCGTATGAGGAAATTGCCGATATTATCACCGGAAGTTAATGGGACAAGAGGATGGGCAAGAGATTAGCAGGAGGCGTAAATGATGATAGAAAAAGGAAGTAAAGTAGGTATCTGCGTGTGTTCTAATGGTCAGCAGGAAAGCAACAGGCATAAGATAGAGGCACTGCTTCAGACAATCCGCCATATTGGTTACGAGCCGGTACCTACAGACTTTATATATGAGACAGAAAGCTATTTTAGCGGTACGGGAGTTGAGCGTGCCAATGCACTGATGGATTTGTACAGAGATAGCGACATTAAAGCCATATTTGATATATCAGGAGGAGATATAGCTAACGAGACGCTTAGCTATATCGATTTTTCTGTTATTAGGGAGAATCCTAAACCTTTTTTTGGCTATAGTGATGTCACAACAGTGATTAATGCAATATACACAAAGACAGGAGAGGTGTCAGGGCTATATCAGATTAGAAATCTGGTATATGAGGATAGCAAGAATCAGATTAAGAATTTTACAGAGACCTTTCTTTTAGGAAAAGAAAGTCTGAATGATATTTCATACTATTTTATACAGGAAAATTTCATGGAGGGTATTATCATCGGAGGAAATATCAGATGTTTTCTTAAACTGGCAGCAACAGAATTTATGCCGGATTTTGAGGGAAAGATTTTACTGATTGAGGCTCTCAATTCCACGTCAGCCCAGATACTGACCTATCTGTGCCAGCTAAAGCAAATGGGTGCCTTTGAAAAACTCAACGGGGTTTTGTTGGGAACATTTTTAAGATTAGATGCGGAGGTCTTTGTACCATCCGTGGAAGAGCTTGTTCAGAGAGTGGCAGGAAAAGATATTCCCATTGCCAGAACCGTGGAGATTGGTCATGGGGCAGATGCAAAATGCATCTATATTGGAAAATATATGAAATTAACCAAAGATTAACAGCTTCGTAGAAATCAGCGAAAAAATAATAAGAATGAATACAGGCTGATACTGATATAATAGTAGTAAGAAATGATTATCAGGAGTAAAGGGTTACTATGCAGAAATTGAGCAGTGAGCAATTGAAGGCATTGGCAGTTACCGCGCTGCTGCTGGCGTTGTGCTTTATGGCGGGTAAGGGAGCAGCAGTCATAGCAGCAGATTATACGTCAGGAAGAGTACAAAAGTCGTCAAAATTAGCGGAATCTAACTGGGGCTTAAGCTTTAGGCAGGAGGGGCAGGCACCGATAGGAAATGAATCGAGTGAAGAACTGCGAAAGAAAAATGCCTATTATGTGGGCGATGAGCAGAAGAATCTGATATATATCACTTTCGACGCAGGTTATGAAAATGGCAATATGGAACAGATTTTAGAGGCTCTGGGGAAGCATCATGTGACAGCCACCTTCTTTGTGGTAGGCAATTTTGTTGAAAATAATCAGGAGTTAGTGAAGAAAATGGCAGAAGAAGGGCATAATATTGCCAACCATTCCTATTCCCATCCTGATATGTCAGCCATGGACCGGGCAGCCTTTGAAGGTGAGCTCACAAAACTGGAGGATGCCTACAGAAGTATTACCGGCAAGGAGCTTACGAAACTGTACAGACCACCCATGGGAAAGTATAGTGACAAGAGTTTGTCTTATGCAAGCGATATGGGTTATAAGACCATTTTTTGGAGTCTTGCTTATGTGGACTGGTATCAGGATAAGCAGCCGACAAAGGAGGAGGCATTTGATAAATTGTTAAAGAGAATACATCCCGGTGCCATTGTGCTGTTGCACAGTACTTCTGCTACCAATGCGAAGATATTGGATGAATTGCTTGGAAAGTGGGAAGAAATGGGATATGAATTTGGTAATTTAGCAGATATTACATAATGAGTATAAATATTGCCATCCTGCCGGGATTGTAACATAATACCGGTCTCGGATGGCAGATACATAGATAAGTAGGGTAACAAAAGCACATAGTGATGATTATTGCAGGCAAACAAACGCAATAGGAGGTATAAAATTGAAAAAATTAAAATCAACGAAAAAAAAACACAGGGAAATATTGGCGACAGTGTCAGTATTTTTGCTGGTTGCAGTATGTGTGGCAGCAGCACTCGCGCTCAATGCTTCAAAAGGAAAAAAGAAGGCTGTTAACACAAGAACATCGGAGACAGATCTCCTTGAAAAGGTAACAGCGACTGAAAAAAAAGAAGATAAAACAATAAAAGAAGACAAAGCAACAGAAGAAGAGAAAACAATAGAAGAAGACGTGACAAAAGAAACGCAAACACAGGAAACGGAAAGCATATCGAATGAAACGACAGACAGTCAGGAAATGGGTGATAATGACATCGATAATGAAGAGACGAAAAATACCTCCGAGGCTGATGGGTATGTTGATTCCGGTCATGAACAGGATGGACAAGACCGGCAGGGAAGATTAATCGTAATCGATGCGGGACATCAGCGATATGGCAACTCTGAAAAAGAGCCTGTTGGTCCGGGAGCTTCTGAGCTAAAGGCAAAGGTAACGGGAGGAACGGCAGGTGTGAGCTCGGGACTGGCAGAATATGAGCTGAATCTTATGGTGGCAAAGAAACTGAGAGATGAGCTTGTCAACAGAGGTTATACGGTAATCATGGTGAGGGAATCACATGATGTAGATATCAGCAATTCTGAAAGGGCAGCAGTTGCCAATAATGCCGGTGCCGATGCATTTGTCAGAATTCATGCAGACGGCTCTGATAATCAGAGCGCGCAGGGAATGATGACGATATGCCCGACACCGTATAATCCGTATTGTAGTGATATATATGCCTCAAGCAAGGCATTATCTTCTGATATACTTGAGGAGATGGTAAATGCCACAGGTGCCAAAAGCAGAGGTGTCTGGGAGACGGATACCATGAGCGGCATCAACTGGTGTCAAGTTCCGGTAACCATCATTGAGATGGGATTTATGTCTAATCCTGAGGAGGACATGCTGATGGCATCGGATGATTATCAGAATCAGATGGTGAAGGGAATGGTCAACGGATTGGACAGATATTTTAGTGGACGATAGTAACTCTTGACAAAGAAATTTAAATGATTATACTAGTTAGTAGCGATTTGAAGTTATGGTACAGACTATTTTTCCGTGCAAAGTGTGTAGATTCAGGGTGAAAAAGCAAGGAGGATAGTGTTACCGGACCATGAGTCAGTCAATTGATTTAATAGGAAAGGAAGTTAGATAAAATGACCAAGATTGATATAATTTCAGGATTTTTAGGGGCAGGTAAGACAACGCTGATCAGAAAGTTGTTAGAGGAGGCATTAAAGGGAGAACAGATTGTATTAATTGAGAATGAATTTGGAGAAATCGGAATAGATGGCGGTTTTTTAAAGGATGCCGGTGTAGAGATTACAGAGATGAATTCCGGATGTATCTGCTGTTCTTTAGTAGGAGATTTCGGAACGGCGCTTAAGGAGGTAATCGATAAGTATTCTCCGGATAGAATTATCATTGAGCCGTCGGGTGTAGGCAAGTTATCTGATGTCATAAGAGCTGTAAATGGTGTTATGGAGAATGAAAATGCGGATGTTGTTCTCAATAGTACAACCGCAGTGGTAGATGGTTTAAAGACCAAGATGTATATGAAGAATTTCGGCGAATTTTTTAACAATCAGGTAGAGAGTGCAGGTACCTTAGTGATAAGCCGGACACAGAAGCTTACTGATGGCAAGCTGGCAGAGTGTGTAGCGTTATTAAAAGAACATAACAGTAATGCAAGTATTATCACGACTCCGTGGGATGATATCAGCGGAGAGGTTATTCTTTCAGCGATAGAGAAATCCGGTTCGCTGGCAGAGGAATTACTGGCAGAGGAAGAAATCTGTCCGGAATGCGGACATCACCATCATGAAGGAGAACACTGCCATGGTGACCATGAGCATGAGCATGAGCACGAACATGACCATGATGAGCATGAGCATGACGACCACGAGCATGGGCACGACGAGCATGATCATCATCACGACCATGACCATGACGAGCA
>CACXFV010000059.1 GCA_902767015.1 uncultured Lachnospiraceae bacterium
GAGTCGCATTAGTGTTTTCGTTTTGAATAAATATTAGTGATATACAGGCTGTCGGATTTTTTTGAAATCCGGCAGCTTTAATTTATAGAAAATTTTGGATTTTTTTAATCAATTGATGTTATCAAAAAAAACGATTGTCAGCAATAAAAAACCTGAATTTGACCATTCGCTGATTACGGTTGTATAATTCCAAGCACAGCAGACATGAAGCTGAAAAAAAAGAAGGAGAAAAAACTATGAGAAAAAGAATTAAAAGACTTGTAACTATATTACTTAGTGGTGTGATTGCCTTTGGAGTAGTTGGATGTGGTGATTCAGGAAAAAGCAATAGTGATAATAAAACTACAGACGAAGTGAAGGCAGAAAATACAAATAAGGCAGATGACAATAAAGACAATGACAGTACTGAATATACAGGTGATGTAAAAAAAATCAAAATCGGTATAGGAAATTCCTACAATCCATTCTGCTACCTTGATGAAAATGAGAAACAGCAGGGATATGATTACTGGGTAACACAGGAAATTCAAAAGAGACTTCCGCAGTATGAATTTGTATATGAGGCAACAGAGTTCTCTAATATTCTTGTAGGACTTGATGCAGATAAGTATGATATCGCAGTTCATCATTATGGCTGGAATGCAGAGAGAAATGAAAAATATTTATATGCCAAAATAGCAGACTGGGGTGGAACAGGTTATGTTATTGCAGCAGCTCCTGGGCTTGACATTAAAGATGAGAATGACTTGAAAGGATTATATGTACAGTGTTCTGCAACAAATAATACATCTTATCTCCTTGAAAAGTTTAACGAAACACTTCCGGAAGATGAAAAGATTCATATCGTATATGATGATGCATCAGGAGAGGTGCTTTGGAACAACGTAGCAACAGGTGTATATGATGCAACTATACCGGATGAATTTTCATTTGACCAGTCTAATCCAAAGTATGGTAATATTCTTGAGAAATATGGTCACAATGTGCTTGGCGATGTCATTGCAGCAGAACAGGAAGTCAGCATACCGGGAACTTATTTCATATATAACTTTGGTGATGAACAGCTCCGTGATGATATTGACGCAGCACTCTATGATATCATACAGGATGGAACACTTGCCGAACTTTCTGAAAAGTATCTTGGCAAGGATTATATCACAGGAACCGAGGATACGCTTCTTATACTTTATGATAAAGACAAACAGTAATTGGAATTGATGTTTGATGATATATATTGTATCAGATTGGTACAGGTGTGAAAGGATAAAGATATGGGTGATTTTTTTAAATGGAGTCGTGTATGGGAATATTTTCCTAAGATTTTATCAAAATTTCCGATAACCTTGGAAATCGTACTTGGCTCATTTGCAATAGGGCTTGTGCTTGGGAGCATCATTGCTTTGATCAAGATTAATAAAATTCCGGTACTCTGCCAGCTTGGCAGTATTTACATATCTTATATAAGGGGAACGCCGATTCTTGTTCAGTTATTTATTGCATATTATGGAATCCCCGTATTCGTAAACAGTGTATTGCATATTGATGTTAACGGATGGGATAAAATGGTTTATGTTTACATGGCATATGGCTTTAATCAAGCGGGATTTCTTGCCGAGATAATAAGGGGGGCAATCATTTCTGTTGATGCAGTGCAGACAGAGGCCGGTTATTCTGTGGGAATGACGGGAGCACAGACATTTTTCAGAATTGTGTTACCTCAGGCAACAAGAATAGCATTGCCGCCGATGGGAACTACATTTATTACTTTGTTTCGCTCCACAGCACTTGCCTATATGCTCGGTATAATGGACATAATGGGTAAGGCAAAAAATCTTGGTGTGACAACATTTCACACATTAGAGGGTTATGTTGATGCAACGATTATCTTTGTTATAACCAGCATCATTCTGGAACAAATATTTAATCTGCTTAATAAACGTCTTGATTATGGCAAGGGACGTGTTGTTAAGCAGAGAAAGGAAGTGGCAGCAAAATGAATATTGATTATGAATATTTTAAGCTGTATTTGAAATACGGAATTTCATATCTGCCAAATACTTTATATATGACGCTAATCTCACTTGTATTTGGTGTGGTATTAGGTAGTGGTATTGCAATTGTGAGAACTTATAAAGTTAAGGTGTTAAATCCTATATTTACACTCCTTCTTGCGACACTAAAGGCTGTTCCGACAAACCTGATAATGGTCATGAGCAGTATCATATTTACCAGAAATTTTATCAATATTACAAAAGTACTAGGAATCAATATGAAACTGCGTGAGTTCAATATGTTATATCTTGCATCATTTGCACTGGTATTAACATCAGTGGCAATGATTTCTGAATCTATCAGAGGAGCACTTCTTTCGGTGCCAAAGGTACAGTATGATGCAGGTTATTCAATAGGACTGACAAAGACACAGAACTTTTTCAGAATTATACTTCCGCAGGCATTTCTTGTAATGCTTCCATCTATGATGAGTAATGTAATCAGCCTGATTAAAATGACTTCACTAGCATCTACACTTGGGGTGATGGATGTGTTAAACGGATGTCTTCAAAAATCTGGTACTTCTTATCGTTTTTTGGAAGCATATTTAGCAGCAGCACTCATTTACTGGGTGATAAGTATTATCCTTGAGTTGATTGGAAAATTGCTGGAAAAGAAATTGAATGTGTATAGAAAACAAGCATTGTAAGGAGGAAATAGTAAATTGGCTGATATAGAAAAAACAGTTGACATAGAAAAACTGGTTGAAGAAAATTATGATTTTTTGGTGGAGGTACGAAAATATTTTCACAGGCATGCTGAACTTTCGGGACAGGAATACGAAACATCGGCATTTATCAGAAAATATCTTAATAAATGGGAGGTTCCATATGAAGTAGTTCCGGGACACACAAGTATCGTTGCGACGATTAATGGTGAGAAACCGGGAAAAACAATTGCGATAAGAGGAGATTTTGATGCTCTTCCTATCACTGAAAATACAGGAGTGGAATATTCCTCAGAACATGAAGGTGTTATGCATGCCTGTGGTCATGATGTTCATGCCACATATATGTTAGGTGCGGCGAAGATATTAAAAGATTTGAAGGCTCAAATTCCGGGTACAGTTAAAATATTGTTTCAAGAAGCAGAGGAAACAGGAGAAGGGGCTGACAGAATCATTAAAGCAGGTTTGTTTGAAGGTGTGGATGAGGTTTTTGGACTTCATACTGCTGCAAATGAAGATGTTGGGTTATTTACTCTGGGAAGTGGAGTGATGTCTACATATGGCGGTGCAATTAAGATTGTTGTCAATGGAAAGGGTGGACACAGTTCGGTTCCGCACAAAACAGAAAATCCACTATTGGTAGCGAGTCAGATTATTTCTGCTTTAAATGCTTTTGTGGCATATAGTTTTGACAGTTTTGATCAGGTTGTGCTGGTGCCGACGGTATTTCATTCGGGAACAAAATCCAACATCATACCTGATACGGCAGAGCTGCAATATAATTTCCGTCTTCTTGATATCAAATATGGCGAGATTCTTAAAACAAGAGTCAAAGAAATTGCTGAAAATGTAGTGGCAAGTTATGGTGCAGAGATTGAATATGAATTCTGGGGACCGGGAACAGCAGTCATCAATGATGAAAAAAGTATAGCAAGGGCAGACAGACTGATACGGAAACATTGGGGGGATGATGCTGTAAAGTATGTCAGACCGGGCATGGGTGGCGGAGATTTTTCAAAATACCAGGAGCTTGCACCGGGAGCATTTATCCATGTAGGAGGTGCCTATAATGGAGTATACAAAGTGCACCATACAGATAAGACATTTATAGATGAGAGAGCAATTAAATATGGTGAAGAGCTTTTACTCTATTATGCGTTTGATTATCTGAATAATCCGGATGAAAGAAAGCTTGCGTAAATCTATTTGAATTGTATCAGAATTGAATCAAAAATTAAATTCTCAGGAAAGGAAAAAGATGATGATAGAAATAAGAGATGCGAAGAAAGCTTTTGGGAAAAATGAAGTTTTAAAGGGAGTTTCACTTAAGGTGGATACGGGAGATGTTGTAGTCATTCTTGGACCGAGCGGTTCGGGAAAGACGACTCTGCTTCGCTGTCTGAACTTTCTTGAGAGGGCAGATGCAGGAACACTAATAATAGGTGATGAGGAGGTCAATCTCCACAAGCCATCAAGAAAACAAATACTTTCTGTAAGGAGAAAGACAGCGTTTGTATTTCAAAATTATGGTTTGTTCAATAATAAAACAGCACTGCAAAATATTACAGAGGGACTGATAGTAGCCAGAAAGGTTCCTAAGGCAGAGGCGATTAAGAAGGCAGAAGAAGTTCTTGAATGGGTAGGATTACTGGATAAAAGAGACTACTATCCATCACAGCTTTCAGGAGGTCAGCAGCAAAGAATAGGAATCGCAAGAGCAGTGGCACTTGATCCTGAGGTAATCCTTTTTGATGAGCCGACATCTGCACTTGATCCTGAACTTGTGGGAGAAATATTAGAGGTAATTAAAAATATTGCAAAAAAAGGAATTACCATGGTTGTCGTTACACACGAGATGAATTTTGCTAAAGATGTTGCATCAAAGGTTATTTTTATGGACGAAGGAGTTGTTGTTGAAGAAGGAACATCTGATGAGATATTCCTTGCACCGAAAGAGGAAAGAACAAGGCAGTTTTTAAAGAGAATTATACCACCTGAATATATCATATAAATCTAAATGATGATGTAAACGTATTTTATAGGACAACCCTGTATAAGAACATGAATATACATAATTAAAAATAAATAGGAAAGAGGATGAGATTGATGGCATTGAAGGCAATTATAAACGCAGATGTTTTTGATGGAAAAAATGAAAAATTGAAGGAACATTCAACAATAGTAATCGAAGATAATCTGGTAAAGGAAATCACAACTAATAATATAAGTACAGAGCAGTTTGATGAAATTATAGATGCGTCAGGAAAGACAGTTATTCCGGGACTTACAGATGCACATGTCCATCTTGGATTTTCAGTTGGCTCTGCAAGTTCTGCACGATCTGACGAGATTGCGATAGTCGGAGCGTATGCGACAAAAGAAATGTTATATCGTGGTTTTACAACCGTCAGAGATGCAGGTGGACTTGTGTATGGCTTAAAAAAAGGAATTGATGAGGGATATACGGAAGGACCGAGAATTTTTCCTTCACATGCATTTATCTCACAGACAAGTGGTCATGGTGATAGCAGGTCAAGCAGGGCTGATTACCGTATTGTTGACCATGTTTACACAGAACCTTCTTTACAGAATGGAACTACTATCATTGCAGATGGTGTCAGCGA
>CACXFV010000060.1 GCA_902767015.1 uncultured Lachnospiraceae bacterium
GTAAACCTCATCAATCGCCAATTCCTCTGCCACATGGTCTGCTACCTTTTTAACATCTCCCGTTAACATGACAGTTTTTTTGATGCCACATCTTTTTAATTGCCTGATGGCCTCCCTTGCATTCGGCTTCATAATGTCAGAAATTAATATATGACCGGCATATTTGCTATCTATCGCAATATGAACAATCGTTCCTACGCCATGGCAGTCCACATATTGAATTCCCAGTTTTTTCATTAATCTGGCATTGCCAACTGCCACCAATTGACCGTCTACCTTTGCAATAACGCCATTACCGCCTATTTCCTCAATATCGGTCACTCTTTTTTTGTCAGGTTCTGTCCCTGATAAATCCAGATAAGCACTTTTAATGCTTCTGCTGATAGGATGGTCGGAATAGCTCTCTGCCAACGCTGCGTATTCCAATATTTTTTTATCCTCCAGCTCACTATGATGGATTCCACTGACCTCAAAAACACCCTGTGTCATAGTACCGGTTTTATCAAACACCACATATTTTGTCCTCGCAAGTGTCTCAAGATAGTTAGAGCCTTTTACCAGCACCCCCTCATGACCGGCACCGCCTATCCCCGCAAAAAAACTCAAAGGAATGCTGATGACCAATGCACACGGACAACTAATGACAAGGAATGTCAATGCTCTATAAATCCATTCTCCAAAATATGGCTTTGCATCCAAAATAAAAATCCTGACAATGGGCGGCAGCACAGCCAGCGCGACTGCTGCATAGCACACAAAAGGTGTATAATACTTTGCAAATTTAGAAATGAAATTTTCTGATCTTGATTTTTTAGAACTGGAATTTTCAACCAGATCAAGTATCTTAGATACCGTAGAATCGCCAAATTCCTTTGTTGTACGAATCTTCAAAAGTCCTGACATATTGATACATCCACTGATGATGTCGTCTCCCTTTTCCACTTGTCTCGGGATACTCTCACCGGTAAGCGCACTGGTATTAAGCTGTGCACTTCCTTCCTCCACGACACCATCAATCGGTACTTTTTCGCCCGGCTTAACGAGAATAATGGTTCCAATCTCCACTTCATCGGGATCCGTCCTTTGAATCTCTCCATCCTTCTCCATATTGACATAGTCAGGTCGTATATCCATTAATTCGCTGATGTTTCTTCTGCTCTTTCCCACCGCATAGCTTTGAAAGAGTTCTCCAATCTGATAAAACAGCATTACAGCGACACCCTCAACATATTCACCGAGAGCAATGGCACCTATGGTGGCTACTGCCATCAGAAAATTCTCGTCAAAGACCTGCCGGTTCAGGATTCCCTTCCATGCCTTTCTTAAAATGTCGTGGCCAATGACCAGATATGGTATGATAAACAGACCAAACTTAAGATAACCTCGCAGTACATGTTCTATCGGCAATATCTCCAATACGGCAATCAATACTATGCAGATAATAATTCGTATCAATACTTTTTTCTGTTTTTTATTCACAATATCCCCCATTTCCGGTAGCCATTTCTAAGTTCAATGGTAACAGTTCATGAGCTAAACTGTTACAATTAAAGAAATATCTCGCAGTCATCCTCTACCTTTTTACAATTTTTAAGCACCTCCTGCATAACCTTTCCTGCATCTGCGCCTTCTTCAAATTCTACTATCATCTTAAGTGTCATAAAATTAACAGTTGCCTCTTTTACCCCACTGGTATTCCTGGCAGCTTCCTCCATCTTATTGGCGCAATTGGCGCAATCTACATCAATTTTGTAAGTTTTTTCCATAATATTTCCTTTCCGAATCTCATTTATGTAATCCCAGCGCCAAAGAGGATAATACAGACACATTACCACTTATCTTGCGTGGGACCACATATTGATTCTTTTTATTTTCATATGAGCATTTGTTCATTTGTTTATATTATATCATTTCTCACCTTATTGTCAAGAAAAATATAGTAGCACTTATGGAGGTATGCCTTAAGTGCTACTATATTTTTAATGCTCTATTCTCACTCTTTTTCTATCTGCGTTATCATTTCCTATCATATTATTTAATCCAATATATATATTTTCATGACTTTCCATCCTTTTTGATTATCAAACTTCACTATATCTACAGTATATTTCTTCGTCTCTTTTTTCTTTGAGCCTTTAATCTCAACGTTCACTTTAATCCGTTTAATCTTTGACACATCTTCTCTCTTAAAATATTTATCCGGCTCTGTCACCTTGTCTGTTACCGTACTAAATGTGTCCATAAACACATCCTGTGCTTCCTGTAAGACAGCATCTCTTGCGTTGCCCGAAATATCTTTCACTGATGTAACTTTTGTTTTGATGGAATAGTCCGCACCATATTCTTCTTTGAACTGCAAAGCCTTTGTTGACTTTGATAAGGTAAAATACGGAAGTGTATCTGACATTTTAGCACCGTATTCTCCCAGTAACTCATCGTAAGCTTTTTTGTAATCATATGCCATTATTTCAAAAAACATATCCACGTCGGATTCTAACACAACCGCTACCGATTTCCTTGCTATGGATTCATATGGCTGATAAAACCTGTCTTTTATCATTGGATATCCAAACCACACAACAGCAGCCAGAATACCGAGAACGATAATCACTTTAAAAAAATCAGTTATCTGATTTTTTGCTTTCTGATGCTTAATCTTTGTTCCATTTTGCGTCGTATCCAGTGCTTTATTGTATGTACCATATTTGATGGGCTCTTCTTTATCAACAGAAAGGTATGGTCTTCCCGAAGAATTGCCACCTGTATCATCCTTGTAAGGGTTGTAGCTTGCCCCTGGCGCTGCAGCAGTCGTTGTTCCATATGGATTATAGCCGCCTGATGTTCCTCCAGCGCTGCTTCCTCCATACGGATTGTAACCGCCATTTTCTTCTATTATTATTCCCGAACTACTTCCATAAGGTGAATTATATTCACTACTGCCATATGTTTTTTCTCTATTTTTTGACACATTCTCATCGACATATGGATTGTATGCTCCGTTTTCTTCAATTTTAATTCCGGAGCCGGTTTTGCTATCGCCCGCATCACCACTGTCCTGCGCTATCTCAGCAGAACTCTTTTTTTCTATTGCTGAACCATACGGATTGTAAGAACCATTTTCTTCTATCTGAATGCCACCGCCTCCATAGGTGTTGGCACCTGCATTGCTTGAACTGCTGCCATACGGATTGTATCCTCCCCCGTAAGCATTATAACCTCCACTCGAATGATTATTTCCGGAAAATGCTGCATTGGCAGCCGGACCTGACGGTGTCAGCGTTTTTCCACATTTGCCGCACATCACATCAAAGTCTTCCACTTCATTTCCACAAAACGGACATATTGCCATTGTCTCTTCCTCCACATTTTACTTTCAAAACCGAGGCACTGCGTCCTCGCATTTGTATTGACATCTGTCGTCATGCCTCTCTAAACTTCACTATCATTATATACTATAGTGTCTCCTACTTTCAACTTAATTTTTTCACTTGATATCATAACATTTCCGTCTCTAATGATTAAAACGACACTGATATCATTCTCTCTCTCCAATTCTTTGATATATCTATTAACAAAAATACTGTTTTTGTCTATTTTCACACTGACAACTCCGCTAATTTTTCTATCTGCTTTATTGATCTGAATCTGTGTATAACGCTCTACAAAGCCTGCTGAAATGATACCTGTAGGAATGGCAACCACACCTACTCCCAGAAATGCGATTCCTATGGCCATTACTCTTCCCACAATCGTAATTGGATAAATATCTCCATAACCAACCGTCAATATGGTAGAAATACTCCACCATAACCCGGAAAATGCGTTGTTGAATACCTCCGGTTGTGCCTCATGTTCAGCACTGTACATACAAAGAGAAGAGGATAGCATCAGTACAAAAATGATAAATATCGAGGAAAATATCTGATTCTTCTTCTCATACAATACCGAAGTAATGACATTAAAGGAATCATAGTAGGAATTAATTCTAAATAAATGAAATATCCTGACCACCCGCAGCATCCTGAATGCGATGAAGCCCGACAAAAAGAATAATGGTAATATCGTAAATAATTCCACAATACCGTCAAATGAAAGAAGAAACTTTAAAACTGCCATATTCCTGCGGCACTTTGGATAGAGATACTCTGCTGTCCATATTCTCAAGATATATTCTATACAAAAAAAAAGTATTGTGCCTGCCTCAATAGCCTCAAATAATGTTGTATACTGCCTTAAGCCATCAAATGTTTCCATAAATAACACTGCAATATTCAACAATATCGCTATCACTAAGAATATATCAAATGCATGGCTCGGTATATCGTCGCGATTACCAATCTGTATGATATCAAATACTCTCTTTTTTGTTATGGATTTCTTTCTACTCTCCGCCATGATACTTTCTACCTCTTATCTTGCCACGCTTTCCTTAATTCCGGGCTGTTTTTGCACATATTAGGTTCATGACAAACAGCGCGCAGGCAAACAAATATCTATTATTGTACCATGAAAAAAAACACATTGCCACTACTAAATTAACTAAAATGTGTAACAGCTTTGCAAACGGCGCGGCTGAACACTTGCAAGTTCAGCTAAAAAACAGCTGCCATATCAGGCCTTTTCCTTTATATCATGCAAATGGATACTCCTTAACATGATACAAAGCATAACCCTGACATGGCAGCTATATCTTCTCTTGCGCTATAACCTATCAATTGCCGCTAAAAATAATGATATACGAATAACAGACAACTAAACTTCGCTTAACCTTCAATGGATATATACTTCTTATCCTCTACCTGCATTGCCTTTTCCTCCTTCTTTGGAATCACAAGGGTAAGCACACCATTTTCATATTTTGCCTTAATCTCATCTTGTGTAACATTCTTTCCAACATAGAAGCTTCTGCTGCATGAACCGTAATATCTTTCTCTCCTGATATATCTTCCATCCGGCTCCTTGTCTTCACTGTTCTGTGTTGTAGTTGCCTCCACTGTCAGATATCCATCTTTCAGCTCTGCCTGAATATCCTCCTTCTTAACTCCCGGAAGGCTCATGTCTATTTCATAATTATCACTCTTTTCTTTTACATCTGTCTTCATCAGATTGTTCTTCTCACTGTAACTCTTAAAAGGATTTTCAAAAAAGTCGTCAATTAAATTTTCTCCAAAAATACTAGGCATCAACATATGTCATTCCTCCTTCAATATAGAAACTGTTATTTTGTTAACAATCGGGATATTAGTTATTATAAACATTTTTTTTAATATTATTTTATGTTTTTTCTTATTGTTCATAGCACGCTATTAATAATGATATTAATAGTGGTGATAACAATGTTTATAACAACTCCTCTCTTGTTCTAGTTGTAATATAACACTTGTTGTTAGCAATGTCAAGTGTCGAGTGCTAATTTTTTGTGAAAATTTTGTGAACTCTTGTTTTTATCATGTTAATAGAACGCAAAATACCTATTACTGAACTTGCTACTAATCTAAACATTTCTCAAAGCAATTTATCGAATAAACTAAAACGTGATAATTTCAGCGAAAACGAATTAAACCAAATTGCCGACATTCTAAATTGTGATTTTAAAGGGATTTTTGTAATGAGAGATACAAAAAGAAGAAATATAAAAAACTCTTGAACCTCTTTGCCAGATATGCTATATTGTAGATAGAAAAGGGAGAACCATAGAAGCGGCTCTACCCTCAAACAGTTAAAAGCTATTTTTTACATCAGCCGTCGCTATTGCAGTAGTGGCGGCTATTTCTTTTTTCCCTTGTATCTTCACTTACTTTACATCCTTTTGCTGTCCATTCCTGTAGTATTCAATAATCTGTGTGCTACTCTCCCTTGACTGTCTATCCCTTCCTATAATGTCAAGCCCTAAAACATTGAATTTTTAGGCTTTTTCTTTAAATATTTACCACATAACAAGAGCCAAAAGTGTAGAACAGTCATTGTATCAAGTACTGGATAGCTGAAAATGAGTAAACCCAATAAAGCATCCTTGATTTCTGCTTTATAAAGGCTATAATTTCTCTGTTCAACTATGATGGTGAACCTTCCGTGTCTAATGATATCCTGTACCAACTTCCTTCGTTCCACCTGCTCATACACCGAGTGCCAGCTAAGCTTTCAAACAGGGTCATGCCCTACAGAGAGAACTACTGCCAGCTACAGCTCTTGTTTGTATTTGATTTTTACTGACCTTCTTCTTACTCCAAGAAAACTGATTTTCAGTGGACGCTCTCCCTTGTTTCATCTGCTGGTCTTGTATTGATGCAGTGCTTCCCACACTTCATCCGGGTTTACGGTTTTCTTATCCAGAACCCTGCTCGATTTCAGATTTATCTGGACCCCAACAGGGCTCTGGATTATAATACAATCTGTTGTTTTTATGCTGCCTGTGTTAACTTCTGATTTGTTCTTACAATGTCTCCTAACATCTTATTTGGATCATATGTTGTCCCCTTTGTCAGGATTGTGTAAATCACCCTCAGTATTTTGCAGGCTATCACTATAAGCGATTGCATCTTCTTTAGTGGA
>CACXFV010000061.1 GCA_902767015.1 uncultured Lachnospiraceae bacterium
CTGCCACAGGCAGTCATGCACACAGACATTACCATCAGAAGCAAACACATTACTGTACTAATAATCTTTTTCGTTCTCCATGTTCTTCTCATACCCTTTCCTCTCTTCCAATTTTTTTATATAGTTTTTCCCTGTATCTTTTTCATTCCGTTTTATCGTAGGGTGTCTGACCCCCAGCCATCCCTATTCACTCATCTGTACTTTATTAATAACTATACATCAATACCGTCTCCCCTGTTGTAAGGTTCTTTCTATACACTTCGGTTTTTATTCTGTCATAAGAATAACGCCACCCCATATCATTCTCCGCATTGTGCCTGCCATAATCGACCCTGTAATAAAACATGTTGTCAATACATTCCATATCCACAAAATCCACCGATTCCTCAAGATCCCCCGATGCATAGTCACTTTTGGAGAACAGTTCTGCTACCTTCCCATCAGGATTCCCATAATAATAATACTTTGTCTCATTGGTAGTACTATTATATTCTGGAAAGGCTTCTCCTAAAGCGCCCATCGGTTGATCCACATCCTGTTCCGATTTGCTGTTTAAGTCCAAAACGGTGTTTTGCGAATAATTTTTCGCGTATAACAGTTTATCCACTCCATTCTCTCTAAAAAGATAGAAATCACTTTTTTCACAGCTAATGGTGGCAACCAATTCCGGTTGTCCTCCAGCCTTTTTCACTCTTACAATATTTCCTCCCTGAAACGAGACTGAAGAACCATCGTAATGACCATAAGAAAAATAAATCCAGTCATCTACAATCTGAGCACATTCAATGACACATGCTCCTCCTGACTTATACTCATATAAATCTGATTCCGTCTTAGTAACCAAAGCAGTATTTCCATCCAGATCTGACCTGCATAAGGCTACCGCTCCCATAATCGCCTCTTCGGACCATCCTGTGATCTCATGATCCTGATAATAGATGATGCCATCCTCGTAAGTAACAAAGGAAGAGTTTCCCGTAATAAATGTACACTTACCGGTATTGTTATCTATCACATATAAACCTTCCTGTTCCGTCTGCGGCTGTCCGGAAAAAATCAGCAGATTTTTTTGTAAATCCACCGTCTCAATTTTTCCTTTTCCTACACTATGAATTGTATCCTTATCCCATACACCGTTATGATACTCCATGTATACAAGCTCCTGCGAATACGCATATTTTCCGTCTTTGAATTCATTCTGTAAAAAATACAGCCGGTTTCCTACAATGAATAACTCTCCCTTGGCATTACCTTTATAAAGCACTTCCATCGCTCCGTCATCATTTTCACAGATTAATTCATTTTCGGCATTCTGTGTCGGCTGATAATTCTGAAATAAAGCATTTTTTTCAAAGGAATCACTGTTATATTTCCAATAATAGACAGATGTTCCACACTTCAAAACTGTTCCGCCGTTGTTCGTGACCGCTCCCAACGTTTTCTCTTGCTGTTTCTCCTTTTCCTTCTTTTTTTCTTTCTCAGAATTCTTTATATTCTCTTCCTGATCAGAAACAGTTGATTCTTTGGTGATACTTTCTTCGTTTTTGTCTTTGACAGGATCCTTTATCCCATCCTCATTCACAGACTTTTCAGACAATGAAGCTTTCTCTGTAGGCGCTGCAATCTTGACACTATGTACACTTCCACAGGCAGATAATACGACGACAACGGTTGCAGAAAGTATCCATATTTTTACAAATGCTTTGTTTTGTTTCCTTTTCATGATGATTCCTCCCGACTTATCTTGCATAATAACAATTCTTTGTGCTTCCCGGTGCGCTCTTACCTTTTTCCACCAGTTTAATCTCTATCGCTTCCAGTCTGTAACTATATCCGGCTGTTCCTGCTGATTGTCCGTTTGATGCCCAGTCAAGCCAGCCAAAATGCTGTGCGTGTACCCGGCAATAAACATCATACTGCTGTGCCATTTCACCTGTCAGACGGATCTGAATTGCCTCTAAGCGTTTTGCCTTGCCGGAGGTTCCGCTAAGGCTGCCATTCTTAACCCAGGCCTGCCAGCCATAGGTCTGTACATGGGTTCTGTAGCTGACACTTGCTTTCTCTAATCTCGGAATTGTTTCCTTGAACGATTCTCCACAGTGCTTACACTGATATTTCCGAAATCCCTCTTCCGAATATGTAGGTCTTTTTATCTCTGACAATTCATAAGCATGACCTGTTGGCGCAATCTCTTCCTGTTCTCTGACCACTGTTCCGCATACCAGGCAATGACTTCCCTCTGTCCTGCCAGAATGCGCGCAATTAGATGCGACTGCCGGATCTGTAACGATAATATGACCGGTTGTTAAATTGGATTCGGCTATCCCATTACTACATATAGTTTCCGGCGTATAATAACAGTAAGTAATACTACTTGTAATGGCAAATTTTTCCGCACCGGTTCCCTGCACCACATACAGACACAATGTATCCTTAAATTTCGGTGATTCCATACCATCATAATCATCTGGCTGCAATACATACATTATAGTACTTGGAAGAACAATATATTCCAGATTCTCACAGCCCCACAATGGCCAGTTAAAATAGGACATTCCTTCTGGGAACGCAATGGCCGTTAGATTCTCACAATATCTAACTATGGAAGAATCTACGGAAGATATCGTATCAGGAACCGTCAGATTATGAATTCCCGTGTCTTCAAAGCAACCCTGTCCCAGTTTTTCAACGGAGGCAGGTATGGATATATATTCTAGGCTTTTTGTATGTTGAAATGCATAATTATCCACCTGTATCACTGTATCAGGAATAGAATAGCAGATAACATCCAGCCTTGCAGGACAATGGACTAAATGTGTACCATCCTTGGTATAAAGTATACCGTCTATGATCTTATAATCATCATTCTGTTCATCAAGCGCTATTGTCTTCAATCCCCTACAATCAATAAATGCATTTTCACCAATACTTTTCAGAGAAGAAGGTAACGCTAATTTCTCTAATCCTGAACATTCAGCAAATGCATACTCTCCTATTTCAGTAATGGAATCCGACATTTGTAATATTTTTAATTCGGAACACTGTGAAAAACAAGAAACTCCCAGCGTGGTAACCGTGTTTGGCAGGATAATCTGTTGTAACTTTTTACATCCATAAAAAGCTCTGTCACCCACTGAGACCAGGCCATCTGGAAGCTCAACGTTGCTGATATCACTATTGCGAAATGCATCCGTACCAATTTGGGTAACTGTGGCAGGAATTTTATAATTTGTAACATCTGAACCAGCCGGGTATTTTATTAACTTCGTCTGATCATGATTATATAGCACACCCGCGTAATCCACATAGAAGTATTCATTTCTGAGATCATAATGAAAACCTTCAAAACTATCTGTTCCCCAAAAAGCATTTTCTGCAATATATCTAGTTTCCTTTGGAATAAAAAACTTTTTCAAACTGCTGCAGCCTGCAAATGTATATCGCCAAATAAAGTTAATCGGTCCTATATACGCACTTCCATCGCTATCTCCAATGTATTCTAACCTTGAGCAACCATAAAAAGCATATTCCCCAATAGTATTAATATTCCCCTCAATGGTTACCCTTTCGAGGGATGAGCAGCCACGAAATGCCTGCTTTCCAATAGAAGTAACTAAATAGGGAATCGTTACCGATTTTAGGTTTCCATTAAAAATAAATGCATCATTGCCGATGGCAGTCACGTGATATGTATTAAGAATATCCGGAATATGTAAATCCGTTTCATTTCCCGAATATCCGGTGATAGTAATTCCTGCTCCGTTTTGATAATAGGAATACTCGTCAGATCCATCAATAATTACCATATCTGCGTACACAACCTTCTCAAACGCAATACAAAAAATAAATCCCATAAATATGATTACTATTGTCTGAATAATATTCAATAGTCTTTTTGATACTCTGTTCATTTTCAACTACCTCCCGTCATTTTAATTTCTGTATTCACATTTGATTTTTTGCTATAAGAACTATCTACATTGTTCATCTGCTTAACGCTGCCATTTACCAGCCATACTATAACTACGGCAATAATTGCCAGAAGTGATTCTTCTATGGATTAAGAACCTTCCATTTCCCCAACATTGATCACGCCCCATTTTCCTTGATATTTTACCCATGCAAATCCATCATCCACGGAACGGGTTTCTTCAAAAATAAAATCAAACAACGGCGTTCCATCTTCTTTAATAAAATCGGCTTTACCATCTTTTTTTACTGCTGCCGCCCCAGACTCTCGACCAGACCAGCATCATATCTAGATATTAACAATGCATCTGCGATATCCACGTTACCGTCTCTCGTAACATCACC
>CACXFV010000062.1 GCA_902767015.1 uncultured Lachnospiraceae bacterium
TTCATAATTAAACTTTACAATTTTTCTGCTGAAATGCTTGCGCTTACGGTATTTCAGCAGAAAAATTGATTAAGTTATTAATGAACAGTTCCTTACTTACTGATAATTATCTATTTCTTCAACGATATATCAATCAACATCTCACACAACTGCGGATAATCAATTCCCATTACCTTTGCCTCCTGCGGCAAAAGACTGGTTGGTGTCATTCCGGGCAGGGTATTTGCCTCCAAGCAATAGATTTTTTCTTCTTCATCCATGAGAAAATCTATGCGGCTATAGCTCCCCAGCTTCAATACTCTGCTGGCATGAACTGCTTCACTTTGCAGAAGCTTCGTCATTTTATCACTTAACTGTGCCGGACATACATCTCTTGTCATTCCCGGCTTATATTTATTCTCATAATCATAAAAGCCCTTGAGCGGAATAATCTCAATAATCGGAAGTGCTTCCCCATTAACCACACCGATGGAAAACTCTCTTCCTCTGATGTATTCCTCCACAATAATCTCATCTTCGTAGCCAAAGGCACCCTCTATCGCTTCATCAAATTCTTCTCTGGTCTGGGGAATATATACACCCACACTGGAGCCTCCACAGCAGGTTTTGACCACACATGGAATCGTAATGTCTGCGTTTATCACTGTCTCATAATAGCTGTCTGTATCTAACCCTTTTGAAAGCCTGATGCCTCTCGGTGTAGGAACACCATTGGCGATAAACAACTGCTTTGAAACATCTTTATCCATGGCAAGAGCACTTCCAAGACAGTCCGTTCCTGTATACTTAATGCCAAGCAGGTCAAAAGCGGCCTGTACCTTCCCATCTTCACCATTCTGACCATGAAGTGCCATAAACACCACATCAGCGCCCTTACATATACTGACTACGTTTTCTCCAAAGAAATTCTTCCCTTTTTCCTGCAACTCTCTAATAAGAGCTGTAAATCCCTCAATCTTCTCTACCTCATCCGAAAGAGAATATTCACCCTCAAAGAAATTATTCTCATTTTTCTCACTTTCATATGTACCAAAATAGATATCTAACACTCTTGCATTGTGTCCTCTGCTTCTGAGTGCTTCACAAACCTTGGTACCCGATACGATAGATACCTCTCTTTCTGTACTTGTTCCTGCACATAAAACTACGATGTTCATTTTCTGATTACACTATATTCCTTTCTTATAAAATAAACCAAGATGAAAATTTCAACTGCAAATCTCTAATATATAACTATACCATTATTCATATTTTTGTCAATTAGTTCATGACCTGACAGAATAAATTCATCCACTGCTCTCGCAGCATCACTCAAAATCTTTCCATCTGTCAGAATGTCTGCGATTTCAAATCCCATCTCTCCACTCTGTCTTACCCCGAAAAAATCACCGGGGCCCCGCAGCTTTAAATCCTCCGAGGCAATGTAAAATCCATCATTAGACTGAACCAGAATCTTTAGTCTTTCTAACTTATCCGGCTTTTGCGTGGCACTGACAAAGATACAGTAGGACTGGTATTCTCCTCTTCCTACCCTGCCGCGTAATTGATGAAGACTGGCAAGACTGAAACGCTCTGAATTTTCCACCATCATGACCGTGGCATTGGGCACATTGATTCCAACTTCCACCACGGTTGTGGAAACCAGTACATTAATTTCGTTTTTCTCAAATCTGCCCAATATCTCACTTTTCTGTTCTGCTCTCATTTTTCCATGAAGATATTCTACTTTAATTCTGTCTCCAAAACGTTCTTTCAAAATTGTGGCATAATCTATCACATTTTCAGCTTCAAGCATCTCATTCTCTTCCACCATGGGACAGATGACATATGCCTGCCTGCCTGATTTTACCTGTTTCTCTATAAAATTATATGCATTTGGTCTGTAATCTTTCGTAACGACACAATTTTTTATGGTAAGCCGCTTTGCCGGAAGCTCATCTATCACTGATATATCCATATCCGCATAAAGTATCATAGCGAGTGTTCTCGGAATCGGTGTGGCACTCATGACAATGGTGTGAGGCGTGACTCCCTTTTCCTGAAGCATTGCTCTCTGCATCACGCCAAACCGATGCTGCTCATCAATGACAACAAGTCCCAATCTGTCATAAACTACCTTTTCCTGAAACAGTGCATGTGTTCCTATAATAATGTTATTCTTACCGGATTCAATTCCCTCATACAGCCTTTTTTTGGCGGATGCACCAAGTGAACCCGTAAGAAGAGCCACCTCATAAGGCAGTCCGTTTTCTGCCAATAACCTCTGCATACTTTCATAATGCTGATTGGCAAGCACCTCCGTTGGAACCATAAGCGCCGATTGTAAGCCTGCCCCAGCCATATCAAGCATGGCAAGAAAAGCCACAATCGTTTTGCCGGAGCCCACATCTCCCTGTATTAACCGCTGCATCACGACTTTTCCCTGCATATCTTTAAAAATATCCTGCAATACCCTCTTTTGGGCACCGGTGAGGGCAAATTTCAAATTGCCAATAACCTTATCAGAGACATCATGATTGTTGATGATATAACGGTTGGGCACTTCTATCTCTTTTTCCTTTAATTTTTTTAGGCGATAGAGAAATGTAAAAAACTCATCAAATACCAATCGATTTCTTGCTGTTTTTAACACTTCAAAGTTATCCGGAAAATGAATATTTTTTATCGCCTCTTCCATCTCACACTGATGGTATTTTTCCCGCATCTCCTGTGAAAGATAGTCGTCAAAGGACAGCTTATCCAATGCCTCTTTTACAAATTTTGCCATCTGATTATTGGAGATGCCTTTGGTCAGGGAATACACCGGCTGCATCACATGCAGCTTTTCCTCATATTTTGCAAGTGTAAAAATCTCCGGTTGTTCTAATGTTATGATATGATTCATCCGCTTGATGCGTCCCCGGAAAACAAACCGCATCGACATTTTTATTGTGCTTCTCAAAAACGGCATATTATACCATGTAACTTTCAGAAAATCGCCATTGGCATCCCGAATCGTTGTCGTTAACAGCGTAAGATTTTTTACATGCTTCATATCCATTGACTTCACCACTGTTCCGTCAATCGCTACCACCGCCTTATTATCAATGTCTCTGATTAATGTCGGCTCCTCATAAATATCATAGTTTCTCGGAAAGTGTCTGACAAGACCTTCTGCATCCACGATATTTAATTTATTAAGCACGAGACTCGTCTTGTCACCTATGCCCTTAATTTCCTTTAAATCCACTTTGACAAAACCTCTCTTCTTTATCCATAAAGCTGACATTTACCGGCATACTCTGACATCTGCCCCTGCAGATCATTCACCACCGTGCCTGTGTTATGCTCATTAATCTTAATGATGAATACCTCTGCCCCCTTACTATATTTTTGATAACTCTCATTATCAACCTCCAATGTCTCACCGTCCTCTATTGTTACCATATTATGACTGGCAATATTCGTTCTGGTCTCACCCTGATACCGGGTGGTAGTCCTCTCTGTCTTGACCTCCTGTCCTGCGATAACACCATACCGCCATTCAAATTGATAATCACGCAGATACTTTGGCTTGTCATAAACTGATTTCGCACTAATCCCTAATACCAGAAGCAGTGTCAGACCGGCAGGCACAACGAACAAAATCTCTTGCACAACAATGAACAAAAATCCCAACATCAACACCAATACCACGGCAATAATCAACATAGAAAATATCATACTGATATTTTCATACCGAAGTATCTTATCATAAATCGGTATCGTCTCACCCGGCTGCCATTCTCCTGTATTTGATTTTCCCCTTCCTAACATTCTGTCTGCTTCATCTATCTCCAGTTTCATAAGACTTCTCTTAAGAGCATAAACAACGATGGCAACTCCGATTATAATCAGCATTGCCGCTGCAAACTTCACCTCTCCGGTGTGTGACACAACAGTTCTGCCATTGTCATTTTTATATTTTCCATTCATATTGGCTATGTGAACACCTAATGCCGTAATAAAAAGACCTGCCAATCCATTGATGATATTTCGGATTTTAAAATAGCGACTGCTGTCTGCCTCTCCTGCCGTGAACGCATTATCGGCACTCCCCAGTGTCATGGCATATCCGCCTAATGTGAATATTGACAAAAATATAAATAGAATCACCTCAGGTGACAGGCCATTTTTTACCTCCACATTGACGCGGTCACTGCCAAGCGTATGCGTGAAGAACAGATTAAACAGACTCACTACCACAGACCATATAACAGCAAAACCGGAAACATCAGCTTTTCTTATTTTTCCATAAAGAAGGAAAAGGATGTTAACCACAACCAATCCAATATCTACATACAGTAACCCCCTCAGCAATACACTAAAAATATTCTCCATAAAAACAACCTCCATTCCACCTATCTTACATGACATAACACCATGTCTCTACGATTCACGGGTATCCAACATCACTAACTCTTTTCCCCTTATATTGTACCGGCGCCATCCCATCGGTGGCGCCAGTACAATATATTAATATATGATATATTGATATTATAATGTTTTACAAAAAAATGCTTGTTATTCTACTGAAACAACATAGTAGTAAATCGGCTGTCCGCCGTAATTAATATCTACCTCTACATCGGAATATAAAGCGGTAATCTTATCAGCAACCTCGTTAGCAGCTTCCTCTGTCACATCACTTCCATAGTAGATACTGATAATCTCTGAATCATCATCCACTAACTGCGAAATCATATCAACGGTGGTCTTGAAGATATCTGTTCCCACCGAAATGATTCCCTTATCACCGATTCCCATGATATCATTCTCTTTGATGGTCTTATCATCAATCACTGTATCTCTTACTGCATAAGTTACAGAACCGGTCTTGACCTTGTTCATCTCCTCCATCATGTGAGCCTTATTGTCCTCAATACCGGAATCCTGAACATAGTTGATAACAGCAGAGATTCCCTGTGGAACATTCTTGGAAGGAATGACCACAATATTCTTATCCTTGGTAAGACTGGCCGCCTGCTCTGCTGCCAAGATGATATTCTTGTTATTTGGAAGAACAAAAATCGTATCCGCATTAATCTTATCAATGGCATTCAGCACATCCTCCGTACTCGGATTCATTGTCTGACCGCCCTCAATAATCTCATCAACACACAAGCCCTTGAATATCTCATTCATACCCTCGCCAATAGACACCGCAATAAAACCGACTGCCTTCCTCGGCTTGAGTTCTTCCTGATTTTCTGTCTCTTCTGACTGATTAGCAACACTTATCTCGGCTTCCTTTTGCTGTTTAGCCACTTTCTCGGCATCCTTGATTAACTTCTCCTGATGCTCCTCGCGCATATTATCAATCTTCATCTTAGTAAGGGAACCAAAGGAAAGACCCTTCTGAATCGCAAGTCCCGGATCATTCGTATGTACGTGAATCTTGACGATGTCATCATCAGATACAAGTACAAGAGAATCTCCGATTGATTCAAGGTATGCTTTCAATTCCTTCTCTTTTGCTGCGTTATATTCCTTCTCCAGCATAATAATAAATTCTGTACAATAACCATATTTAATCTCAGCGGTTTCAATATTCTGTGTATCCGCTGCCGCTCCGGAAGCTGATGCGTTATCCGGCTTGTCGAGAGTTACATCTACTTCCTTGCCTAAAAATGCATCATACGCACCCTTAAGTACCTCCATGAGTCCCTGTCCGCCGGAATCCACTACCCCCGCCTGCTTCAGCACCGGCAACAGCTCCGGTGTCTGGCTGAGAACATAATCTCCATGCTTGATAATCTCGTCAATCATATATTCGAGGTCATCCGTCTCTAATACAACCTCTCTGGCTCTCTCGCTCATTCCCTTGGCAACCGTAAGGATTGTACCCTCCTTAGGCTTCATAACAGCCTTATAAGCAGTCTCTACCGCTCTCTCGCAGGCATTCGCCAGAACAACGGCATCTATCGTTTCAAATTGCTTAATCTCCTTGGTAAAACCTCTGAATAACTGTGAAAGAATAACTCCCGAATTACCTCTTGCACCTCGAAGTGAACCGGATGAAATCGCTTTTGAAAGATTCACCATATCCGGCTCGGTAATGGCACTTACTTCCTTAGCGGCTGACATGATGGTCAGTGTCATATTCGTTCCTGTATCTCCATCCGGCACCGGAAATACATTGAGTTCATTAATTATCTCTTTCTTTGCATCAAGATTCTTCGCACCTGCTAAAAACATCTTCTGCAAGGTTTTACCGTCTATATTAGTAATCACAATTAAATCCTCCTTAAGATTAGTCTATTACGCGAACACCTTCGACATATATATTGATTTTCTTAACAACAAGACCTGTTATCTCTTCTACCTGATACTTAACATTAGAAATCAGATTATCAGCTACAGCCGAAATACTGACACCATATGCCACAATCACATGAAAATCAATGGTAATCTCATTATTCTCATCAATCTCAACATTAATACCTTTGGCAAGATTCTCTCTCTTAACAAGCTTGACAATTCCATCAGCAACACTGACCGTTGCCATGCCAACAATTCCAAAGCACTCAACCGCAATATTGCCGGCACATTTTGCTATAACAGCATTATCAATTAAAATATCACCAATATCGGAGTTTAATTTACCTTTCATATTATTTACCCATGCATGCCGCAAAAAACACGGTACTGCCCCATGAATCAGATGAAAGAAAGGGCAGTCTGCATTTTTCCTTCCTTTTATTTTAATGGCACCGGTCGGTGAACTGTGCATTCTTATAACCGGTCGGTTCTCTCACCCTGATTTTTAAATTATTATGGTGCTATTATAACATCTTTTTTGAAAAAATAAAGCATAAAATGCAAAAAATACTTGCATAAAATAATAATATCTGTTAAAATAACATTCGTGCTTGGGTTAAGTATGGAAATTTTACTTAAGATACCCGAATGAACTTTAAGGAGGTGCAATAGAGAATGGCAAAGTGTGAAATTTGTAATAAAAGTGTACACTTCGGTAATAATGTTAGTCACTCACATAGAAGATCAAACAGAATATGGAAGTCAAATGTTAAATCTGTACGTGTTAATCTTAACGGCAATGCAAAGAAAATGTATGTATGTACAAATTGCTTAAAGTCAGGTATGGTTGAAAGAGCTTAATCTTTTACGAGTTTTCATTTGATAACAAGATAATTAAAAAGTGAATCCGTTCATCGGATTCACTTTTTTGTTGCTTTTCTGTAATCACTTTATGATTCACTCTCTTGCTTCAATTTTCATTTGCAATTTCTTCCTTAAAATCCCTTTTTCAAGATAATCCACATAAATAATATCAAAACCATACATGCGAGAATGACGCATATTGTATAAGAAAAGATTTTATACATAACCATCCTTACTTTCATGTTGGGCACTGAAAGCATAACAGCACAATATATCATGACTATCAGCACACAGGATGGTGTCACAATATGTACATTATTTATCAAAAAATCTTTCACTGACTGCATTTTGTCACACCTCTCACACTAATTTACAACCATTCAATTATCACCCATTAATCGTCATCTATTAATCATCATCCATTACAACATCATCGTAAGATAATGAATAAACAACACAATCAATCCAAAAAGCACTACCCCTAATACCAGTATCACTTTTGAACTGATATTTTTATCCAGTGGAATTACTTCTTTCTGAATCTGAATTATCAAAATCATGAGTAATACCGATAAAACCATGATGCCGGCAACAAACGCAGAATTTTTCTTTGATGTTGTATCGATATATTTTGTAATACCATTCCCCTGCAATAACTCCAACTCCTGTAGTCGGCTGTTGATAGAATTGCTACTCTTCCAATCTAACTTTCTTACTTTTCCGGAAATCGTAAAAGGTGACGTATTGGTCAGTTCTTCTACATCCTTAACCGCATATTTCCAATTCTTTCCCGCCCTTACCAACACATAATTCCGGAAGTTAGCATCAAACACCAGATAATAATATTCTGTTCCTAAAGGAATGACATAATTGGCGGTATTCTTGACACTGAGAATCTCCTGTGTGGCATAATAACCTTTACATTCCACATAATCTCCAGTCTTTAAAACATCGCCAATGGCTATCTTATTCTTATCAAAACTGCCGACAATATCCACCACGGCAATGATAAATATAATGGCAAATATAGCTATTACAAATATGACTGCAAACTTACTATTCTTTTTTTTACTGTTCATAGACTCCGCAAACCTCCCATACTGCTACACTAAACCTTCCAATATATCAGAAAAATCAAACGTAGCAAAATAATCTTTTGGAGTCTCGGCACGTCGTATCATTTGAACACTGCCATCTTCCTTCAAAAGAAGCTCTGCTGACTTGAGCTTACCATTATAATTATATCCCATGGCAAAACCGTGGGCACCTGTATCATGAATGACAACAAAATCACCCATATCTATCTTCGGCAGCATTCTGTCAATGGCAAATTTATCATTGTTCTCACACAGTGAGCCGGTGATATCATACTTATGGTCGCATGGTTCATTCTCCTTGCCCATGACCGTGATATGATGATACGCACCATACATAGCAGGTCTCATAAGATTTACCGCACACGCATCCAACCCAATATATTCCTTATGGGTATGCTTTTCATGAATTGCTTTTGTCACAAGGCAGCCGTAAGGACCAAGCATATATCGTCCAAGTTCTGTATAGATTGCGACTTCTATTCCTGCCGGCACTAATATCTCCTCATATGCCTTTCTGACACCTTCTGAAATCTTAACAATGTCGTTAGGCTCCTGATCCGGAGTATACGGTATGCCGACACCACCTGACAGATTAACAAAGGAAATCTCTACTCCTGTTTTTTCCTTAATCTCCACAACTGTCTCAAATAAAATCTTAGCAAGCGTCGGATAATATTCATTCGTCACGGTATTACTTGCAAGGAAAGAATGAATACCGAAACGCTTCGCGCCCAGTTCTCTCAATCTCCTATATCCTTCTATCAACTGTGGCTTCGTAAATCCATATTTGGCATCACCCGGATTGTCCATGATGGAGGTACTTATCTTAAACAAACCTCCCGGATTAAACCGACAGCAAATCGTCTCCGGAATACCGCAAATATCCTTCAAAAAATCAATGTGTGTGATATCATCAAGATTAATCTGCGCATCCAGCTTCCTTGCCAGCGCAAATTCTTCTGCCGGTGTATCATTAGAAGAAAACATGATATCGTCGCCACGGAACCCCAATTTTTCCGACATCATCAGCTCTGTGAGCGAAGAACAGTCCACACCGCATCCGCATTCCTTTAACAGATTAATAATATAAGGATTAGGGGTTGCCTTAACTGCAAAGTATTCTTTAAAGCCTTTATTCCACGAAAATGCATCCTTTAACCGCATGGCATTCTCTTTTATCCCCTTTTCATCATATAAATGATATGGCGTCTTATACGTCTTATCAATTTCTTTTAGCTGCTCCAATGTTACAAAAGTCTTCTTTTCCATCGTCATTCTCCAATCGTATTTTTATGATAATATGTAATCTGTGAATAATAACCCTATTTTGTTACGATTCACAGATATCTCTCAACTGTACTTCAAAAAAACGGTACTTTGCACCTTTATTTCACATGCTCATGGGTAAACAGATGCTCCTGACAGTACTCGTAATTCCCCTTGCACTTAGAGCAATACCGGAAAATCAAATCCGGATGACTCTCATTCGTTCTACCGCATATATGGCACTTATGAACCAGCCTGTCCGGTCTGGCACGATGCACCTGCTTCCTGTAATTATGCTTTCTCTTAATCTCCTGTGGGGAAATACTCCTGTAATTCCTCGTCATCAGGAAAAAAATAACAAAATTGAGAATCGACACCAGCGCTGCTACTGCAATAGCGGGTGTGGTAATAAAACCTGCCCTGGCAGATATATTTAAAAACTTAATGGCAAACGGACTCGGAAGAGCATACCACATAAAGCCTGAAATAATCGTCAGTGCAAAATACACACCATCCAATATGGCAAGCCACTTAATCTTAATCGGAATAATGAAGAACAAAAGCAGCTCCATATCCGGATAGACACAGGCAAACGCAAAAAACAGAGACATATTCAGATAATAGGTGGTCAGAGGCATCGAAATTCCAAAAATAAAATATATCAGAAATGCCGCAATAATATGGAAGAATATTCCCATAAAGAAGTACACATTAAACCGGAATGCCCCCCATACTCTCTCAAGATTAATTCCCAGTATATAATACAGGTACAGTGTAAAAAACATAAACAAATAAGAAGAATCCTGTGGCGGCATAATGATAAAGGTAATTACTCTCCACACCTGTCCATGAAGAATAGCCCTGACGTCCAGTGCAAGCATCTCCGTATAAAACTCCGGCTTGAATAAGTCAATCATCCAGCCGATTATATATAGTGCAACAATGTACTTCATCAGATTCCGAATGGCATACCGCCCATACTTTCTTTCCATCTTTTCAAAAAATTTCAATGTTCTATATCTCCTGATTCCATTATATAATATAATATCATTTGGTTATATTATTATAGTTAAAGAGTAAATATTTGTCAAACACTTTAAATACACTATTTGGTTGAATTTTGGCGAAAAATGTTTTATAATGTATGACATTGCAATAATAAACATTCAGTATTTAACAATATGTGAGGTGCACTTATGAATAAACAATATTCGTTAGGAATTGATATTGGCTCAACAACAGTGAAGATTGCCATTCTTGATGATAATAATAAAATTTTGTTCTCTGATTACGAGAGACACTATGCGAATATTCAGGAGACACTGGCAGGTCTTTTGTCAAAAGCAAAGGCTCTTTTGGGTGAGGTAACGCTGCATCCTATGATTACCGGCTCCGGCGGACTCACACTTTCCAAACATCTTGATATTCCTTTTGTTCAGGAGGTTGTGGCAGTGTCATCTGCCTTAAGCGATTATGCGCCTCAGACAGATGTTGCCATTGAGCTTGGCGGTGAAGATGCCAAAATCATCTACTTTACAGGCGGTATTGAACAGCGTATGAATGGAATCTGTGCAGGTGGTACAGGCTCCTTTATTGACCAGATGGCTTCTCTTCTCCAGACTGATGCCACGGGACTTAATGTTTATGCCAAGGATTATAAGGCGATATACCCCATTGCTGCCAGATGCGGTGTGTTTGCCAAAACGGATATTCAACCACTTATCAACGAAGGTGCTACAAAGGAGGATCTTGCCGCCTCCATTTTTCAGGCGGTGGTAAATCAGACTATCAGTGGTCTTGCCTGTGGAAAGCCAATCCGTGGAAATGTGGCATTTCTCGGTGGTCCTCTTCATTTTCTTCCTGAGCTCCGGAATGCCTTCATACGTACATTGAATCTGACAGAGGAACAGATTATTGCACCTAATCACTCTCACTTATTTGCAGCCACCGGTGCTGCCCTTAATTCCAAAGCTGACAGTAAAATTTCTCTCACGGAAATGATAGACAAGCTGTCCGGCGGTATCAAGATGGAATTTGAGATTAAACGTATGGAACCGCTATTTGCCGGCGAGGAGGAATACGAAGCTTTTATTGAAAGGCATAATCAGCATAAAGTGGCTGCCATGGAGCTGCGCGATTATGAAGGAGACTGCTTCTTAGGTATTGATGCCGGCTCTACCACCACTAAGGTAGCCGTGGTAGGTGAAGACGGTACACTCCTCTACTCTTTTTACAGCAATAATAACGGAAGCCCTCTTGCCACAACAATTCGCGCCATGAAGGAGATTTATGAGATTATCCCTGACAGCGCCAGAATTGTATACTCCTGTTCCACCGGATACGGTGAGGCTCTGATTAAGGCAGCCCTGATGCTTGACGAAGGCGAAGTTGAGACTGTATCACATTTCTATGCGGCTTCTTTTTTTGAACCTGATGTGGACTGTATATTGGACATCGGCGGTCAGGATATGAAATGTATTAAAATCAAAGATAAAACTGTTGACAGCGTACAATTAAATGAAGCCTGTTCCTCAGGCTGCGGTTCTTTCATAGAAACTTTTGCCAAATCATTGAATTACAGTGTCATTGATTTTGCTAAAGAGGCATTATTTGCCAAAAATCCCGTTGACCTTGGAACCAGATGCACGGTATTCATGAATTCCAATGTCAAGCAAGCTCAAAAGGAGGGCTCTGAGGTCTCAGATATCTCTGCCGGGCTCGCTTATTCTGTCATCAAGAATGCTTTATATAAGGTAATAAAAATTACCGATCCGTCTGAGCTCGGGCATAAAGTCGTTGTTCAGGGTGGTACCTTCTACAATGACGCTGTCCTTAGAAGTCTTGAGAAAATACTGGGTGTTGAGGTGGTACGACCGGATATCGCCGGTATCATGGGAGCCTTTGGTGCTGCACTGGTGGCAAGAGAACGCTATGAAGATGCAAGACAGACCACTATGCTGTCAATTGATAAAATCAATCAGTTACAATACTCTACCTCTATGGCAAGGTGCAAAGGCTGTACGAATAATTGTCTTCTCACCATCAATAAATTTACCGGAGGAAGACAGTTTATCACCGGCAACAGATGTGAAAAAGGTGTCGGAAAATCTAAGAATAAAGAAAATATTCCAAACCTTTTTGAACATAAATTAAAGAAGCTCTTTGGCTATGAGTCCCTCACCTCAGATGATGCCCCTAGAGGAACTGTGGGAATTCCAAGAGTCTTAAATATGTTTGAGAACTATCCGTTCTGGGCAGTCTTTTTCAAGAAACTGGGCTATCGTGTGGTTTTGTCTCCCAACTCAACGAGAAAAATCTATGAATTGGGCATCGAATCCATCCCTAGCGAATCGGAGTGTTATCCTGCCAAGCTGGTTCATGGACACATCTCATGGCTGATTAAACAGGGTGTGGACTTTATCTTCTATCCGTGTATCCCCTATGAGCGAAATGAGAGCCCAGATGCAGATAACCACTACAACTGCCCTATTGTTACTTCTTATGCGGAAAACATCAAGAATAACGTAGAAGAAATCGTAAACGGTCAGATTAAGTTCATGAATCCTTTCATGGCAATGACCAACCTTGAGGTATTGAAAAAACAGCTCGTCAAGGTATTCAACAAAGAGCTTGGTATCCCTGTCAACGAGATTAATGCTGCGGTGGACGAAGGTTGGCAGGAGATGGAAAACGTGAGAAAGGATATTATGAACAAAGGGGAAGAGGTGCTTCAATACATGAAGGACAACCACAAGCGTGGCATCGTTCTTGCCGGCCGCCCTTATCATATTGATCCGGAGATTAATCACGGCATCCCTGAACTTATTAACTCCTACGGCATTGCTGTCCTTACAGAGGATTCCGTATCTCATCTTGCAGAAGTGGAACGCCCTATCAGAGTTCTTGACCAGTGGATGTATCATTCAAGGCTCTACAAAGCTGCTAACTTTGTCAAGACACAGGACAATCTTGACCTGATTCAGCTAAATTCTTTTGGCTGCGGTCTTGATGCCGTAACCACAGACCAGGTCAGTGAAATACTCACTGACTCCGGCAAAATATATACTGTATTAAAGATTGATGAGGTGAACAATCTCGGTGCCGCCAGAATCCGAATCCGTTCACTGATATCCGCTATCCGCGTACGCGAAAAGAAACATATTGAACGGAAGATTATTCCTGCCAATATCAACAAGATTGAATTTACGAAGGAAATGAAAAAGAATTACACTATTCTTGTTCCACAAATGTCACCGATTCATTTTGATTTTCTGGATGTGGCATTTAAAACCTGTGGCTTTAATGTGGTCATCATGGACAGCGAGGACAGGCATACTGTTGATGTAGGACTAAAATATGTCAACAATGATGCCTGCTATCCATCCCTGATTGTGGTGGGACAAATTATGGATGCCCTGCTCTCCGGCAAATATGACCTTAATCGCACTGCCGTAATGATGACACAGACCGGTGGCGGCTGCAGAGCTAGCAATTACTGCGGCTTTATCAGACGTGCTCTGGCCAAGGCGGGCATGCAGCAGATTCCTGTAATTGCATTAAGTGCGCAGGGCATTGAGAAAAACGAAGGCTTTAATATCACACCAAAGCTCATATTTAAAGCAATGCAGGCGATTGTATATGGCGATTTGTTCATGAGAGTCCTTTACAGAACCAGACCTTATGAAAAAATAGAAGGTTCAGCCAATGCCCTGCATGATAAGTGGCGTAAAATATGCATCGAATCCCTGAAAAAGCCTGGAATTTCTTCTCGTGAATTTAACAGAAATATTCGAAATGTTGTGAGAGCTTTTGACAGACTTGAACTGACAGATGAGGTGAAGCCTCGTGTTGGCATCGTAGGCGAAATTCTCGTGAAATTCCTGCCTGCCGCCAATAATCATCTTGTGGATTTGCTTGAGAAGGAAGGTGCCGAGGCTGTCATGCCTGATTTGTTAGATTTCCTGCTATACTGTCTGTATAATACAAATTTCAAGGCAGAAAATCTCGGTGCAAGCAAAAAATCGGCAAGAATCTCAAATCTTGCCATATGGTTTCTTGAGAAATTCAGAAAGACACTTTCCGATGAGCTTAAGAAAAGCACACATTTTACACCGCCATCTCATATTGATGAACTGGCAAAATATGCAGAACAGATTACCTCCATTGGAAACCAGACAGGTGAGGGCTGGTTCCTGACCGGTGAAATGTTAGAGCTGATTCACAGCGGTGTTCCTAATATCGTATGTACACAGCCTTTCGGATGTCTGCCAAATCACATTGTCGGCAAGGGTGTCATCAAAGAATTAAGGAGAGAACATCCGGATGCCAATATCGTGGCAGTAGATTATGATCCTGGTGCCAGTGAAGTTAACCAGCTTAACAGAATTAAGCTCATGCTTGCCACAGCTCAGAAGAATCTGGCTAAAAAAGAAGTGGAAAATGCAGCGGTAAATCAATAAGAACTGTAGAAAATACCAGCTATGGATTAAAATCCATAGCTGGTATTAATATTATTCATTATGCAACTCTATATTTTCTATCTGCCAATCTATCGGCTCTTCACCATGCTCTATCAGAAAACTGTTTGCCTTACTAAAGTGTCTGCAGCCGAAGAAACCCCGATATGCTGACAGCGGACTCGGGTGCGGTGCTTTCAGAATCAGGTGCTTTGGATTGTTTAACATCGCCGCATTTTCCTGTGCCGGTCTTCCCCACAGCATATATACAATCGGCTTGTCCTGCTCATTTAATATCTTAATGGCAGCATTCGTAAATTCCTGCCAGCCAATATTACTGTGTGACATCGCCTTATGGGCACGTACCGTCAATATTGTATTAAGCATCAGCACACCCTGCTCTGCCCATTTAACAAGATAACCATTGTCAGGAATATAAGTACCTACATCCTCCTGCAATTCCTTATAGATATTGATTAATGAAGGCGGAATATCAACGCCCGGCTTTACTGAAAAACTGAGACCGTGTGCCTGTCCCGGCTCATGATATGGATCCTGACCTATGATGACAACCTTTACCTTGCTAAGAGGGGTAAGATGAAATGCATTGAGCAAATCATCCGGCAATGGATAGACAGGATAGCTGGCATACTCTTCCTTCACAGTTGCCACTAACTTCTTATAGTAATCTTTTCTAAATTCTGGTGATAACGGCTCTAACCAATCATTATTTATTGCTGACATATCTGACCGGCACTCCTGACTTTTGTAAATATTCTTTTAAATCATTAATTTCTAACTCTTTATAATGGAACAGCGAAGCCGCCAGAGCTGCCTCCGCCTTTCCCTCTGTCAGCGCTTCAAAAAAATGCTCTCTATTGCCGGCCCCTCCCGAAGCAATTACCGGAATGGACACACTCTCTGCCACCGCCCTTGTAAGTGCTAAATCGTAACCGTCTTTTGTTCCGTCACAATCCATGCTGGTCAGCAAAATCTCTCCTGCACCGTATCTGTCCGCCTGCACAGCCCACTCAATGGCATCTATCCCTGTATCAATTCTTCCACCGTTCTTATAAATATTCCAACCACTTCCATCTGCGCGACGTTTGGCATCTATGGCAACCACCACACACTGACTGCCAAATTTATCCGCCGCATCACTAATCAGTCTCGGATTCGCTATCGCCGCAGAATTAACTGAAATCTTATCAGCTCCCTCTCTTAAAAGCTCTTTAAAATTATCAACAGTTCTGATTCCCCCACCCACTGTAAAGGGAATAAACACTTTCTCAGCAACCTTTCTCACCATATCCACAACTGTTTCTCTGTTGTCGGAGGAGGCTGTGATATCCAAAAACACAAGCTCGTCTGCGCCCGCCTTGTCATACGCCTGCGCCACCTCAACAGGATCACCTGCATCCCTTAAATTGACAAAATTGATTCCTTTCACAACTCTGTTATTATTTACATCAAGACACGGAATAATTCTCTTAGTGTGCATTATCAATCCTCACTTTATTGTTAAAAAATACTTTCGTTATATCACTAAATATTCAGAAAATTCTTTAATATTTTAAGTCCCACATCTCCACTTTTTTCAGGGTGGAACTGACAGGCAAACACATTGTCTTTCTCTACTGATGCGTGAATAGTGGTATTGCCATATTGAGTGACAGCTTTCACTATAGAAGTATCTGCTGCTTTCAGATAATACGAATGCACAAAATACACATATTCATTCTGCGGTAATTGTGCAAACAGTCTTCCGCTATTCATAAGCTCCAACGAATTCCAACCTATATGAGGTATCTTAAGTTCCGGTTCCTCAGGTATTCTGAGAATTTCACCCTTTAAGATACCGAGACCCTCCACACCTTCCGATTCGTCACTTCTATCAAAAAGAAGCTGTAAGCCCAGACAAATACCAAGAAAGGGAAGTTTCTTTTCCACTACCTTGTATATCGTATCTACAAGGTGATAATTCTTTAACTTCTGCATAGCATCACCAAAGCTGCCTACTCCCGGAAGTATCACCTTATCGGCTGCTAATATCTCATCAGAAGTCCTGGACACAACTGTCTTCTCTCCCAGAAATTCCACTGCCTTCTGAACACTTTTTAAATTGCCTGCATCATAATCAATAATTGCAATCATTGATTCTCTCCTTCTTTATCTGTCCTGGCTTCCTGGACTTCCTCCGACTCCTGTGTCTCCTCCGGAATAACAATGCCGGCAGACTTCTCATTAATAACAGCACTTCTGGCTCTGCCCTCGTTCAGCAATATATTTCTTGCCTCATCAATGCTAATGCCATAATACGCCTGCAGCCGGTCTGTAATCTCCTTTAACACTTCTGTCAGTGCCTCTGTCGTGCCTAACTCGTTCGACACCATGATATTCTCATCATAGCTTTCTATGCCTCGGAGCAAAGCCTCCAAGGCACTTGCGTATTTTCTCGCTGTCAAAAAAGCCTCAAAATCATCGACATGCTTTTTAACCTGCATAATATTAAGCACCTGAGCATACAAACCCTCATCAGCTTTCTTTAATTTCACACCGGCAAGCGCATCATATGCCTTTTCATAATCCTTATCCATATAATATTTAGAAGCATTCTTCAAATTTGTATTATAATTAAAATAATCGGAACCAAAATATACCCCGAATACGACAAGGACAACAACGGTAAAGATAAAGGCAATCCCTACCGCAGATACCCTTATCTTCTCCTCCGGAACATATTCTTTTGGTTTCTTTACTTTTTTCGGTTTATCCTTTTTCTTTTTTTCCTTTTCCTGCTTTTTCAGTGCAGCCTTCGCCTTTTTCTGTTCTTCCTTGGCTTTCTTCTTTGCCGCTTTTTCTTCTTTCTTCTTTCTGGCAAGCTCCTCTTTTTCCTGCTTCGCCTTGTCTTCCTCTGTCTCACTACCTGTTCTGACATCCAGATTGTCAAGATTATCAAGGTTCTCAAGCTCATCTAAAAGACTGTCCGCATCAGAGCTCAAATCCATATTCTCCATATCCTGCGATGTACTGCCGGTATCATTAAGGATTGCTGCCGTCTCCGCCGCCTCCTGTACCGGTGTGTCCTTCTTACTCGCCTTTTCAGACTTCCTGCGCTCTTTTTCAGCTTGCTTTGCCTCTTTTGCTTTTTCTTTTTCTAATCTTTTCTCTTCTTTTGCCTTCTTTTTCGCTTCCTTTTTCTCGGCAGCACTCATTTTCTTATCAGCCTGATTGCTGTCACTGCCGGAAACCGTGCCCGCCGCATCACTTTCTGAAGAAGAAGCAGTCTCAGCACCATCAGCGGCAGAGTGGGTATCTTTGCCGCTGTCTAACAGATTAATGATACTTTCAATATCATCATAGTCACCTAATAAGTCATCAATGGATGAATCAAGCTCAGAAGTATCTATCTCATTATTCTGCAATTCCTCTTCATTATTTGCTTCATTTGCCACTTTGCTTACCTCATATCAATACTTAGTCTATTTTTATCAAACCATCAATAATCTTAACCAGATTACCAATCTCCGGCTTTGAAATCTGGGCATCAGCGCCAAGTGCCTCACCTTTCTTACGCATCTCCGGATTAATCAGCGATGAAAAGATAACCACCGGAATCTTTTGCAATACATCATCCTTCTTAATCAGGTAGGTCAGTCTGTGTCCATCCATCTTAGGCATCTCAATATCCGTAATAATACATTTTACCCTGTCAAGGACATTGCCCTCTGCCTTCATGGCACACAATTTATCCCATGCTTCCTGACCATTATCATTCTTGATAACATTCACATATCCTGCTTTATGTAGTGAATCACTGATTAACTGACTCAAAAGTCCGGAGTCATCCGCAATCATAATCGGTGAATCGTTTCTTGTTCTCTCGTCAAGCATCTCATCAATATCACTCAGTCTGAGACCTGTGTTAGGATTGATATCACTGACAATCTTCTCGAAGTCGAGAATAATGATAATTCTTCCATCATATTTGATAATACCTGTAGCAATTCCTGTCTCATTGGTATTAATCGTCTTATCCGGTTTGATAATATCCGCCCATGATATACGTCTGATTCCCATAACTGAATGCACATGGAATGCAATATCAAGATTGTTAAATGTAGTCAAAATCATCATATCATCCTTGTGGTAGGAACTCTCTCTCAAATTAAGCTGCTTAGGAAGATTGATTACGGTAATCATCGTATCTCTAGGCATAAATATTCCTTCTATGCTCGGATGTGAGTTCGGTACCGGAGTAACGGCATGATAAGGAAGAATTTCTCTTATCTTTGCCACATTAATGCCATAAAAATTGCCATCAATGATAAATTCCAGCACTTCTAACTCATTAGTACCATTTTCCAATAAAATATTCGTTTCCATATGTTTTCCTCCAATATATATTATTTGTGTAGATATGAATTATTTTAAATCAATTATATTCTCTTCTCCTGATTCATCCGTAACGGAAACCGACAACTTTGACAGGTCTGCCGTCGAACCAAGCTGTGTCTGGAAAATCAGCACAAGCTGTCTGCTCTGCCCTGCCCCGATTGTGCCTTCAAACGTGTTCATCGCATCTAACAGTAAGGTTAACTGTGCATTGTACTTTTTACTCTCGTTGACAATGCCTTTATACCTCCTGCCATTCTCCATGAAATTGACATTAATATCCTGTGAGGTCGTATTCTTAACATCAAACTTAACAATCAACAATGTGGAATCCCCCACAGCCTTTATAACAAACGTCTCCTCTGAATCATCCGTCGGATAAGTAGATACCACATCATATCCTGTATAACTGATATTAATACCATCGCCTATGTGAATGGCCTGATTAATATCTGTAATACCTGTACCACTACTATTACCGTCTCCGGAATACTCTGATGTGGTATTCTCTCCGGTATAATCTGTGGTAACGGTGGTAGCTTCTTCCGTACTAATTATCTCATCTGTCTCTTCCTGCACTTCCTGCTCATAACTGCCGCCCTCATCATTAATCGCCGGAAGAAAACTATACTTATACTTCTTATCATGCTTTAAAACAATCTGTGCCGCATAATTAGAAATCTTATCTTCCTGCTCCTCAGTATAATGAAGAGAATCGCAGGAACATAGCACCCCTGACGACACAAGTAATAATGCCGATATTCCTGCCCGAACGCGAGTGATATTCTGTCTCATAACGATGTCTATGCAAATATCCGTATCAAAATAAATCCGGGATATTGCTGCTTCCTTTCCTCAAAATAAATCTGCCCGTTAATATCTTCTGTCTAACAATTCACCTGACCAAAATCTATTGAGTATATCTTACCATTTTTAACGAATTACATCAACCACTTTTGAAATATTAATTTGAATTTGTGTTACACTAACTCTGTATCTAACTCAAACCAAAATTCCACACCATTATCACGGTTAATAACACCACATTCCTTACCATGGGCATTCATAATTGCCTTCACAATGGACAATCCGATTCCGCTTCCCCCATATTGCCTTGTCCTCGCCTTATCCAACTTGTAAAACTTAACCCATACGTTGTCCAATTCACTCTCAGCAATATGAGAGCCTGCATTAAACACAGAAATTCTTACACTCTTATCCATCTTCTTCTCTGTAATTTGAACCTTTTTATCATCAGCCGCATAATGTATTGCGTTCGTAAGATAATTGGTTATGACCTCCTCAATCTTAAATTCATCCGCATATACATACAGTGGTTCACCACCGTCAAACTCCAGTGTGACTTCATATTGTTTGATCATATAATCAAGAGAAGACAATATCCCCTGAATCACCATATTGACATCAAACTTCTCATACTCCACCTTAGTGTTGCCAAATTCAAGCTGATTGAGCGACAACAGACTTTTAACCATCTTATTCATTTTATCAGCCTCATCCATAATGACAGAACAATAAAATTCCCTTGATTCTTCATCATCATTGACACATTCATTCAATCCTTCTGCATATCCCTGAATCAGCGCAATCGGTGTCTTTAACTCATGAGACACATTTGCAATAAATTCTTTCCGCATCTCATCAATCTGCTCTTTTTTTTCAATATCACTCATCAGCTCCGAATTAGCCTGCTTCAGTTCAATAATAGTACTTTCTAACTTATCAGAAAGCTCATTCATGCTATTTCCCAAAATTCCAATCTCATCATCAGAGTCACCATCATACTTAATGTTAAAATTCAATTTCGACATTTCCTCCGATATCTTAGACAGCTTCAATATAGGCTTCGTAAATTCTCTTGACACCAGATAGGCAATCACAATGCCCACAATAGAGACACCCAGACCGATTCTTGCAAAAAACTGCATGGATATCTTTACACTCTCATTAATACTTTCCACCGGCATTCTCAAAAGAAAAATCATATTTGTATTAAAAAAACCCGACAATTCCAGATATCCGCTGTTCATGCTGCTGTTATTCTCAAGATTACAGCCTGCCAACACATAATCAGCGTTACTCTCAATCACCTTATAATCCGACGGATTGATTCCGAAATTAATGTCTAGCAGTCTTTTCTTTAAAATATCGCCATTGCCATAGAGGAACTCTATATCATCCGAAGTGTCGACTACAATGGATATAATTCCATATTTTTCGCATACCGTCACTATCTGCCCTGCCATCTCTTCATTAATGGCTCCTTGCGCCTTTACTATTCCGCTAATGGTTTCATATCCCTTCAGAAGATTTTTCTGCTTTGTGGATACATAATAATCTTCCATGAAGAACTGATTCATCATAATATATACGAAACATATCCCTGCCGTAAGGCATAAAAGGATAAAGGTAAGTTTTAATCTGATGGAATATTTTACTTTTTTGTTCATGTCAGTCTTACTCCGATTCAAACTTATAGCCCATTCCCCATATGGTTTTAATATAGCTTCCTGCATTTCCCAACTTGTTTCTCAATTTCTTCACATGAGTATCTATGGTTCTGGCATCCCCAAAATAATCATAATTCCATACATTATTAAGAATCTTCTCCCTTGATAAAGCAATTCCCTTGTTCTCAATAAAATACACAAGCAATTCAAACTCTTTGTAACTCAAATCAATATTCTGGTTCTCCACGCTTACCTGATGGGCTGACTTGTTGATTTTAATCATTCCCGCTTCCATGATTTCTCCCGATTCTATCTTGTTAGCACGTCTCAAAATAGAATCTACCCTTGCAACAAGTATTTTCGGACTAAATGGTTTTGAAATGTATTCATCCACGCCAAGTTCAAACCCCAACAGTTCATCACTCTCTTCCGCTTTTGCCGTCAGCATCACAATTGGTACCTTCGATTCCTTTCTCAATTCTCTGCACACCTGCCAGCCATTCATCTTCGGCATCATGACATCCAGAATAACGAGCGCCACATCTCTATTCATATAAAACTTCTCCATAGCCTCTTCACCATCTGATGCCTCTATGACAAGATAATCCTTCTTCGTAAGAAAATCATTGACCAGCTTTCTCATTCTGCTTTCATCATCTACAACAAGAATTTTTAATTTACTCATCCTACCTCACTCCTATATCACAAAATAACACATATTCCAAGTATATCAACAAAATATGATAAATTTGTGAACAATACCGCTTACTATTCATGGTATATCCGTTGCCTGTTCTCTGAGATTTTCCTCCCGCTCACGAAGATTATTCTCCCAATTGATATAATCATTTTCTATACTTTCTCTGTAATAATCAAGATCATACTTTTCTGCTCTCTTTGTAATGGCAAACATCACTACAATAATGATTACCAATACAAGATTGACGATAAGCATTTTCATATATGACTCCTTATATTTTGATACCTTTTTCTCTGCTTTTCCCAAAGTATCATCAATTATACTCCTGTCAATACTTCTGTCAGCCTTCTCCACATTCTTTTTTGCCGGAATTGGTCGGATATCCTCATTATTAATGTTCTCTGAATCATACAGCTCCCGCTGCAGTTTCCTTAAATATTCGATTCCAATAGGTGTCACAAAAATTTCTTCTTCAATAAGCTTGTTATAGAACTCAAGCACTTTTTCTTTTGACTTTATATTATAATTCTTCTGTATCTTCAGAAGATTATCTACCTCTCTCTTCGCATGGGTATAGGTCTCCTCATCCTCAAATTCAAATCCCATCAATATTTTATCGCTAATGATCATCACCCTCCTTCATAATAAGTCTGACCTGTTAATCGTACCCATTATTGTATCATACTTTGCAGAAATATTAAACAAAGTTTTGACTTTATTTAGATTTTCATGCATAATATAACTTATCGGAAGGAAAGGAAAGCTGAACGAAGTGAAGCCTTACTTTCACCCGATAAGTTAGCGATAAAACGAAGTTTTAGAGCATTATCAAAGTGCCAAGCACTGAAGATAATATTGCTTATCGGAAGGAAAATGAGCGGATGCGAAGCAGACATTCATTTTCACCCGATATGTTAATGATAAATCGAAGCTTTAGAGCAATATCAGAATCATTCAATGGTTCTGCTATAAAACTTATCATCAGGAGGTTTCAATTTTGAAGGTCAGAAAATCATTATTTTTATTTCTCATTCTGTCCATCGCCGCATATATTTATCTTTTCAGGATACAAAATGTACTATTTCCTGATTATAAGGTGAGTCAGGATGTGATAAATACCATAATCTCTGAAAATACCAGCAGTGATATGGATGATTACCAAAAGATTCGCGCCATCCACAACTATATCATCATATCCACAAAATATGATATTGAAAACCTTAACAATGACTCTATTCCTGAAATAGATTATACCGCCAAAGGGGTTCTTGAAAATCACATAGGTGTATGCCGTGGCTATGCGGAAGCTTTTAAATTACTGATGGACGAACTGAAAATAGAATGCCGAATCCTGACAGGTATTGTTGATGATATATCTCATGCATGGAATGTCGTTAAAATTGACGGAAAATGGTATCAGATTGACTGTACCTATGATGATCCTGTTGATGAAAAAAATAATATTGCCGGCAATGGCGACAACTTAAGATATGATTATTTTCTGATCACCAATGCCCAGATGTACATCGATCATATTCCTGACAAAGGAAGCGATATCTATCATTGTATCTCTGAAGAATATATGTACATGGAAAAAGCTGAAAATGTACCTTATACATTTCTCAACAGTATTATCGATATTCCGAATGCACTTTTAGACTATATTGATAGAGGAAAACATAATGTCACTTTTTATTTTCCGGAAGGGTATGATCTCAAAACTTCTAATATTGTTGAAAAAATTGCATTTACCCTTGGCAATACAGGATATTCTTTTTCAAAATTATATTATACACCTGTAACAAAATGTGGGAAATACTATTACACTACAATTAGTATTGAATAGAATACAAAAATAAGAGTTCATCCATGAACCAGAAAATTAAAAAAGTCTCTCTGAACAAGCAAAGAGACTCAAAATGGAGCTGAGGGGAATCGAACCCCTGTCCGAAGTCTTCTCCCTCAAGGCATCTCCCACTACAGTCAGTATTTTAACATTCCCTCATCCATACGCCTGCTGACAGGCTTACAAACTCAGTAGCTTCATCAATCTTCTGAAACCTCAAAGCTTCGGTAACAGAGTGCCTCGCAAAGTCGATGCCGGACACTTAAGCAGCGAGTGGCTTAAGACCGACAGCTGCCATTAGGCAGCGTACGCTAAATTATCGTTTGCGTTTAATTTTAAATTCTGAGTTTTAACGTGGTCCCAGTCCACGAGTGGCTTCCCTGACTTCAAAAACCCCGTCGAAACCAGTACAACCCCGTACACTAAAGCACTGCATAATGGCATGTCATACTGTTTTACAAACGATGGTATATGTATCATACAATCAACTAATGAAAATGTCAACTACTAAACAGATGAATTATACAAAATTGGTAACTATTCAGCACCTCAAGTCCGGAAATGCAAGGAAATCCTATTGATAATTCCAAACACATATATTATAATTAATCTACAGTTGGGAGAGAATAACAGAGGAGGGATTTCATGACAAACATCAAAAAAAACTACAAGGACACTTTTTTTGTCAAACTGTTTGGCGACGAATCAAACAAAGATAATCTGTTGTCCCTGTACAATGCACTGAATCATACTGAGTATACAAATGAAGATTTAGTGGAAGTAACTACGATTGAAAATGTGATCTATATGAGCATGAAAAATGACATATCCTGTATTATAGATCATCACATGGTGTTGGGAGAACATCAGAGTACCGATAATTCTAATATGCCGGTCCGAGGGCTGATGTATTTTGGAAGACTGTACAATGAATATATCAAACAGCATCATCTGAACCTTTACAGTTCCCGATTGTTGAAGTTTCCTACACCAAGGTATTATGTATTTTATAACGGAAATACCGATAAACCCAATCTGACAAAACTGCGTTTATCAGACTCTTTTATCTATGCAGATAACAGCGGGGATTTCGAGTGGACAGCAACCGTACTAAATATCAACTACGGACATAATAAAGAATTGCTGGCAGCGTGTGAGGTATTACGTGGATATGCCATCTTTGTGGCCAAGGTAAAGACTTATATCCGAAAAGGATATGCTGTCGATACGGCTGTGCAGAGATCTGTCGATGAGTGTATTTGTGAAAATATATTGCAAGAATATTTGACAGCCCATAAGGCGGAGGTGATTGGTATGTGTATTACTGAATATAATGAAGAAGAGACACTCAATGCAATCAGAGCAGAAATAAGAGAAGACATAAGGGATGAAGTAAGAAATGAAGTGAAAAATGAAGTAAGAAATGAAATCAGAAATGAAGTAAGAAATGAAGTAAGAAATGAAATCAGAAATGAA
>CACXFV010000063.1 GCA_902767015.1 uncultured Lachnospiraceae bacterium
ATTAGACCCTAGAATGTCAAAAATTCGTGACATTTTCAATAATTTCAAGGAGGTGTAACCGACCATGTCTATTTGTCCAAAGAATAAGACTTCTAAAGCAAGAAGAGATAAGCGTAGAGCAAACTGGAAGATGAGCGCTCCGAATTTAGTTAAGTGCAGCAAGTGTGGCGCTTTAATGATGCCTCATAGAGTTTGCAAGGCTTGTGGTTCATATAACAAAAAAGAAATCATTTCAGTTGATTAATTTTTGGAAGTTCATTCAATGCAAGATTTTAGGGTTGCAGATAGTTTACAACTATAGGCAACCCTATTTGCTTGTAATTATTCATAAAAAAGCATTGATTTTTATCGTAGTATCTAGTATAGTATGTAGGAGATTTGTAAAAGGTAGGTATGAGATTTTGGAGAAAGAGATTACGGTTGTAGCCGTTGATGCCATGGGCGGAGACAATGCTCCGGCAGAGATTGTCAAGGGAGCTGTCGATGCCCTTCGGGAGAGAGACGACATTAAAGTAATTCTGGTAGGAATTGCGGATACGGTCTCAAGTGAATTAGGTAAGTATGAGCATGATAAGGAACGCATTGAGGTTGTGAATGCCACTGAAGTGATTGCAACAGATGAGCCGCCTGTTCATGCTATACGGAGAAAGAAGGATTCATCGATAGTTGTTGCGCTTAATCTTGTCAAGAACAAACAGGCAGATGCTTTTGTGTCGGCAGGCAGCTCCGGTGCCGTGCTGGTAGGAGGACAGCTTATCGTAGGCAGACTTAGGGGAATTGAACGACCGCCGTTAGCACCACTCATTCCTACAAAGGATGGTGTTGCATTGTTAATTGACTGTGGGGCCAATGTGGATGCAAGAGCTTCACATCTTGTGCAGTTTGCCAAGATGGGGTCAGTTTATATGGAGAATGTGGTTGGAATTAAGAATCCTAAGGTCGCTATCGTCAACATAGGTGCCGAGGAAGAAAAAGGAAACGCCCTTGTCAAGGAGACGATGCCTCTGCTGAAGAATTGTGCGGATATTAATTTTATTGGCAGTATTGAGGCGAGGGATATTCCGACAGGATATGCGGATGTGATTGTCTGTGAAGCTTTTGTGGGGAATGTCATTCTCAAGCTTTATGAAGGCATTGGCAATGTAATGCTTGGCAAAGTCAAAGAGGGACTGATGTCCTCGTTCCGGTCGAAGATGGGTGCCCTGTTGATTAAACCTGCCCTCAAGAAGACACTGAAGGCATTTAATACGGACGAATATGGAGGTGCACCACTTTTGGGATTGAATGGTCTTGTTGTCAAGACACATGGCAGTTCTAAAGCAATAGAAATTAAAAATTCTATTATACAATGTATAAGTTTTAAGAATGAAAAAATAAATGACAAGATTAAACAGCATTTATTATTAGAAGAAAATTAGAAAGGTGAGTGTTTATTATGGAATTTGAAAAATTACAAAGTATTATTGCCGATGTATTAAATATTGATGCGAATGAGATTACAATGGATACAGCATTTATAGATGATTTAGGTGCGGATTCTCTGGATATATATCAGATTATAGTAGGGATTGAAGACGAGTTTGATATTGAGATACCGGATGATGTGGCAGAGAGTATCGTTACCGTGGCAGATGCCGTTGAACAGATAAGAGCAGAAAAGAATAAGTAATAGTATTTTGATAAAGTGATATCATATTTATTTGTACTTATATTTGTACTTAACGGGGTGTAAAAGCTGTCTTGTGTAACATGCTTTGACACCCTGATTCTATTTTTCAGATAGCGCGGCTGAACTGAAGTTTTATGCTATAAAATAATTTGGGGAGATGAAATCCGGTGAAGATTTTATAGCATAGGATTTTAGTGACATATATCATACCGCCGTAAAGGTAGAAAAAAAGCCAAAATGGAGGTTGTTGTTATGAACACAGATATCAATCAGAATGATGACAGACATTCTGTATACAGGTTGGAGGATGTACAGAGAATGGCGGGTTACAGATTTAACAATGTAAATTTGTTGAAGACTGCCATGACACACAGTTCTTATGCCAATTCGGGCAAAGTTAAGTTAAATTCTAATGAAAGACTTGAGTTTTTAGGTGATGCGGTGCTTGAACTTTTGTCGAGCGAATATCTTTTTGAACATTATCCTCATCATCCGGAGGGAGAGCTGACAAAGATGCGGGCGAGTCTTGTGAGTGAGGCGCCTTTAGCACAGGTGGCAAAAAATCTCCATCTGGGTGATTATATATTGTTGGGAAAGGGCGAGGAGAGCTCTGGTGGAAGAGAGAGAGCTTCCATTACTTCTGATGCCGTAGAGGCATTACTTGGGGCCATTTATCTTGACGGCGGCATGGAGGAGGCAAGAAAGTTTGTTCTCAAGCATATTATTATTGATGTCGATGAGAAAAAATTGTTTTATGACAGTAAGACGGTATTGCAGGAGATTGTGCAGAAGTATAAGCTTGGTGAACTTCAGTATGTGATTGTCAATGAGACGGGTCCGGACCATGACAAACGTTATGAGGCGGACTGCATGATAGGAAAAAAGGTAGTTGGCAGCGGCAGTGGGAAGACGAAAAAAGAGGCGCAGCAGCAGGCGGCATTTATGGCAATTAAAAAGCTTAAGAAATTCTAGTAGAAGTGAGGTCTAACATGTATTTAAAAAGTATTGAGGTTCAGGGCTTTAAATCTTTTGCCAACAAGATTAATTTTGAATTTCACAATGGTATTACCGGTATCGTAGGACCTAACGGAAGCGGAAAAAGTAATGTAGCGGATGCTGTCAGGTGGGTGTTGGGAGAACAGAGGATTAAGCAATTGAGGGGCTCTAAGATGGAGGATGTCATATTTGCAGGAACCCAGAACAGAAAACCACTGGGGTTTGCCTATGTTGCTATTACCCTTGACAATTCTGACCATTCATTGGCAATTGATTTTGATGAGGTGACGGTGTCCAGACGTATTTTCCGCTCCGGTGAGAGTGAATATATGATTAACGGTTCGGTGTGCAGATTAAAAGATATCAGTGAATTGTTTTATGACACAGGTATTGGTAAAGAGGGATATTCCATCATCGGTCAGGGGCAGATAGATAAGATTCTGTCGGGAAAACCGGAGGAGAGGAGAGAACTTTTTGACGAAGCAGCCGGCATAGTCAAGTATAAAAAGAGAAAGGCGATGACACAGAAGAAGCTTGAAGATGAACAGGCGAATCTTGTTAGGGTAAATGATATTCTTTCGGAATTGGAAAAGCAGGTAAAGCCTCTTGAGGTTCAGTCAGAAAAGGCAAGGGAATATCTGAAACTCAAAGAAGAATTGAAGACAAATGATATTAATCTGTTTCTGATTGAGATTGACAGCATCAAAGAAAAAACGGATGATATCGGGAAGAAAAAGGAAATTGCGGACAATGATTTAAAGGAAACAGGTGAGGCATTTGAGCAGACTAAGAAGGAATATGAGCAACTTGAGCTGGAGATTGAAGCAGTCACCTCTGATATAGAACTTAAGAAAAATGAACTGAATAAAATTGAGTTGGTTAAAGAAAAGTATTCGGGAGAAATAAAGCTTCTCAAAGAGCAGATTAATTCTGTCAGACAGAATCAGACACATGTTGAGGAAAGAGTTTCGGCAATTCGGAAAAAGTTACAGGAGCTTGAGAAGGAAAAAGAGGAATTTTTATCAGATAAGCGTGAACTTGAAAGTACGTTGAAAGAGGCTGATACAAAAAGAAAGGAGGAGTATGACGTTTTGGCGGAGATAACGGAGAATATCACTTCGCTGTATGAGGAGATAGAGGATGCGAAGCAGGAGATTATTGAACTCCTAAATCAAAAATCGGCTGTCAGAACAAAGATTCAGCGATATGATACCATGCTTGAGCAGATTAATATCCGTAAAGCGGAGATTAACCAGAAGCTAATCAAATATTCCAGTGACAGGGAATCGCAGGATAAGATTATAGAAGAATTTAATCATGAATTAAAAAAGGTAAATGATGAGATTATCCGCCTGAACGGAGAAAAAGAGGAACTCCAGTCAAAAAAAGATGAGGGTGAGGATAAACTTGGTAAACTGGAGAAGACGGCCAAGGAACTGCTGATTGAGTATCAAAGGAATAAGTCAAAGTTAGAAGCGTTGAAGAATATTACGGAGCGATATGAGGGATATGGCAACAGTATCCGTAAGATTATGGAGCAAAAAGAGCAGAAAAGCGGTATCATAGGTGTTGTAGCGGATATTATCAAGGTGGAAAAGAAGTATGAGGTGGCGATAGAGACTGCACTTGGCGGCAATATTCAAAATGTTGTCACGGATACGGAGAGAACAGCAAAAGAGCTGATTGAATTTTTGAAGAAGAATAAGTACGGTCGTGCAACTTTTCTTCCGCTGAGCAGTATTGCCAACCGCACCGGATTTTCTAATGAGAGGGTTTTTGAAGAAAAAGGCGTTTTGGGGCTTGCCTGCGATGTGGTTAAGATTAAGAAAGAATATGAAGCTATTGCCAAATATCTGCTGGGAAGAATTGTCGTAGTTGACCATGTTGACAATGCCCTTGTGATTGCACGGAAATATGGTTATTCTTTCAGAATGGTTACCCTTGAGGGAGAATTGTTAAATGTGGGCGGTTCTTTGTCCGGCGGTGCCTTTAAGAACGCAAGCAATCTGCTGGGACGGCGCAGGGAAATAGAAGAAATAGAAGAGACCATCACTAAGAATAAGGAGAAATCTGCCGAATGTGACGGTGAGATAAAGAAATTAAGAGCTGATCTGCTTGCCTTTCAGAACGAAGCGGCAAAGATGAATGGTGTTTTGCAGCAACAATATCTGTTGCAGAATACAGTGAAAATGAATCTCAATCAGGCATCAGAAAAGCAGAAGGAGTTAGATACCTCCTTTGAAGATTTTAAGAAGGAAAGCTCTGAGATTGGTCATCAGATTACCGACATTAAGGAGAATAATAACGAACTGAACCATGAGTTAAAGACTTATGAAGATTTGAACAATTCTCTTGAGGAAAAAATCAGAGAGTTAAATGACCAACTTGAGAGAGAAAAGGAGAGGGAAAAGGAGCAGAGTGAAAAAGTAGATACCATGAAGCTGGGCTTTATTGAGATGAATCAGAAGGTCAGTTTTATCAGCGAAAATGTCAAGAGAATCCTTAATGAAATTGAAGAAGGAAAATCAGAGCTTCAGGCAATCAGCAACAGTTCGACAGATTCTGAACAGGAGATTAAGCTAAAAGAAAAGGAAATTGAGGATATCAATAAGGCAATGGAGGAGGCAAAGCTCTCTTACACGGCGATTGATACAGAAATCAAAGAAATTAATGCAAAAAAAGAGGATATGCAGAAGAATCATAAGGAATTTTTCGGAAAACGTGAACAGCTTTCGGAAAGAATGAATCAGCTTGACAAGGAGTTATTCCGGTTAAATTCATCAAAAGAAAAATTAGATGAGCAGAGAGATGCGCAGACAGATTATATGTGGAATGAGTATGAGCTTACCTATAATATGGCATTAGAGCTGAAAAATGACCGGTATAATGACCATGCCGGACTTAAGAAGAATATTGGCGGACTCAAGTCAAAGATTAGAGCGTTGGGAGATGTTAATGTCAATGCGATAGAAGAATTCAGGGAGGTCAACGAGAGATATACATTTTTAAAGGCGCAGCATGATGACCTTGTTACGGCGGAAAAGTCGCTATTACACATAATAGAAGAACTTGACGTAGGCATGAGGGCACAGTTTACAGAAAAATTTGCAGAGATAAGAGCGGAATTTGATAAAGTATTCAAGGAATTATTCGGTGGAGGTAAGGGAACAATAGAGCTGAATGAGGATGAGGATATACTTGAGGCGAGTATCTCCATTATCTCACAGCCGCCGGGGAAAAAGCTCCAAAATATGATGCAGCTTTCCGGTGGAGAAAAAGCATTGACGGCGATTTCACTGCTATTTGCCATACAGAATCTTAAGCCGTCGCCGTTCTGTCTGTTGGATGAGATTGAAGCGGCCCTGGATGATTCTAATGTATTCAGGTATGCCAACTACCTGCACAAGCTTACAAAATACACACAGTTTATTGTCATTACTCACAGAAAGGGTACAATGGAGGCATCTGACAGATTATACGGTATTACTATGCAGGAGAAGGGTGTATCCACGCTTGTATCAGTTGACTTGCTGAATTTTGAAAATGATAGTGACAAATCTTAAAAATCATCCGGATAATGAAAGTGTAGCGGCAAAACATGTAAATATCAGAAGAAACGTGATAAATCGCAAATATATTTTAGATAATGAAAGGGAATAGTGAGATGAGTGAAGAAAAGGAAAAGAAAGGTTTTTTCAGAAGACTGGTGTCAGGACTTGCAAAGACGAGAAATAATATTGTATCAGGCATTGATTCCATATTCAGCGGGTTTTCCAAAATAGACGATGATTTTTATGAGGAAATCGAAGAAATATTAATCATGGGCGATATAGGTGTGCAGACTACGGAGAATATCATTGAGGATTTAAAGGAAAAGGTAAAGGAAAACAAAATTAAAGATCCGAAGGAATGTAAACAGCTTCTGATAGACAGTATCAAGAAACAGATGGATATTGGGGAGAATGCCTATGAGTTTGAGCACAGAAAGTCTATTATTCTGGTGATTGGTGTTAATGGCGTAGGTAAGACAACATCTGTTGGAAAATTGGCAGCACAGTTGAAGGCCAAGGGAAATAAAGTCATGATGGCGGCAGCAGATACCTTTAGGGCAGCTGCCATTGAACAACTGACGGCATGGGCTAATAGGGCAGGAACAGATATTATTGCCCAGCAGGAGGGCTCGGATCCGGGGGCAGTGGTGTATGATGCCATACAGGCAGCAAAGGCGAGAAAGGCAGATATTCTTATCTGTGATACGGCAGGGCGGCTCCACAATAAAAAAAATCTGATGGAGGAGCTGAAAAAAATTGACAGAATCATAGAAAAGGAATATAGTGATATATATAGAGAGACGTTTATCGTGTTGGATGGTACGACAGGTCAGAATGCATTATCACAGGCAAGGCAGTTTATGGAGTGTGCTAATATCACGGGAGTCATTCTCACGAAGATGGATGGTACCGCCAAGGGAGGAATCGCCGTTGCCATACAGTCAGAGCTTTCGATTCCGGTGAAATATATCGGAATTGGTGAAAAAATTGAAGATTTACAGAAGTTTGATGCAGATAGTTTTGTGGATGCATTGTTTGATGTGGAGAACCATCAGGAAAGGGAAGAAAATGACACTTGATAAATTTGAAGAAGCGACAGAGATAGTGAATAAAGTAATTTTGAAGACAAAGCTGGTATACAGTGACTGCCTTAGTGAGCAGACAGGCAATAAGGTGTATTTGAAGCCGGAGAATATGCAGTTTACCGGAGCCTATAAGGTAAGAGGCGCTTACTATAAGATTAGCACACTGACAGAGGAAGAACGGGAAAAAGGACTGATAACCGCTTCGGCAGGCAATCACGCGCAAGGGGTTGCCTATGCGGCAAAGCTGTATGGGGTTCCGGCGACGATTGTTATGCCTACCACAACTCCGCTGATGAAGGTAAACAGAACCAAGAATTATGGTGCAGAAGTAGTGCTGTACGGAGATGTCTATGATGAAGCATGTGCGAAGGCATATGAGTTGGCCGAGGAGAGAGGGCTCACCTTTATTCATCCTTTTGATGATCTGGATGTGGCCACCGGTCAGGGTACTATCGCTATGGAGATTGTGAAGGAGCTTCCGACAGTAGATTATATTCTGGTTCCGATTGGAGGAGGAGGGCTTGCCACAGGTGTCAGTACACTTGCCAAGCTGTTGAATCCGAATATTAAAGTGATTGGTGTGGAACCAAAGGGAGCGAGTTGTATGAGGGCGTCATTAGATGCCGGCAGGGTAGTTACTCTTGACAGTGCCAGCACTATCGCTGACGGTACAGCGGTCAAGACGCCGGGAAGTAAGATATTTCCTTATATACAGAAGAATATTGACGATATTATTGCTATTGAAGATGAGGAGCTTATCGTCGCATTTCTTGATATGGTGGAGAATCACAAGATGGTGGTGGAGAATTCGGGACTTCTCACGGTTGCAGCGTTGCATCACCTTGATTTCAAAGGGAAAAAGGTGGTATCCATCTTAAGTGGAGGTAATATGGATATTATTACCATGTCCTCTACATTACAGCATGGTCTGATAGAGCGGGGAAGAATCTTTACGGTGTCTGTTTTGCTTCCGGATAAGCCGGGAGAACTTGTGAGAGTGGCGAATGTCATAGCCGCTAAGCAGGGCAATGTTGTTAAGCTTGAACATAATCAGTTTGTAAGTATTAATAGAAATGCTGCAGTTGAACTAAAGATTACTCTCGAGGCATTTGGCAATGAACATAAGAGACAGATTGTAGAGGCACTCAAAGAAAATGGATATAATCCTAAGCTTGAAAAGCCTGTTCTTTAATTATCATAGTTCAGTCGTGAACAGCAAAGCGGATACAAGGATGGCTGTAGATTTTGCATAACTTCCGGTTCATGAATCGAAATGTCATTGGTAACTTATGATTAGGAGTAGGAAAGGAATGGTTATATGGATAAGACGAAGGAATTAGCTGTTGAATTTGCGGAAAAAGCATATGTAGAGTACTTTATCAATAAGTCCTCTGATATAATCATGGAAAATTGTATGGCATATGACATCCCTATATTCGGTTTAAGCACTGCCGACTGGGCAGAGGTGTACAAGGTTGTGAGTATGTACAGTCACATTGATGCTCTGAGTGAAGATCTATACTTTACTTCGACCAGAATCAAGCTTGAGGACACGAGAGATGATGTGGATTATATTGAAAAGAGACTGATTGACGCTACGATGGTATGCAGAAAGATTGGGGAAGAGCACTTTAAAATCTGCAGTCTGCATATTTCAAGAACGGATAATTATGATTTTGAACAGATAAGCAGTAAGGCATCCAGTGGTGAGTCTGTGTATCGAAAAGTATTAGAGCAGACCTATGACGTAATTATTGAATATGATGTGGTGAATAATGTTTTTCAGTATGATCCTGAAAAATATAAGGAGCATTTTGGCGTTGCCACTCATTTTGTGAGTGCTGACCAGTGGTTCTGGCATATGTGCACGGAATGTGTAATGCCACAGGATACAGAGCATCTCGATATATTCAGGAGCAGTGATATTGTCAAGCGTATCCGCAATAAAGATTATGTTGTGGAGCGGGAAGTCAGAATTAAAAATAAAGAGAAGAATGGATATATATGGATTAGAATGACAATTGTATTCATGCCGAATGAAAGGGAAACGAATTTAAGCAACATATTTGTCATGTTTAAGAATATAGATGAAGAAAAGAAAAAGGATTTGGATTATATCACCAAGGCAAGGACAGATTCACTTACTGGCTTATCTAACAGAGAATATACCAAGATGCTGATTGAAGAATTTCTGGGTGACAATGAGAAGAACAATGGTATATTTATTGTGCTGGATATTGATGAGTTTAAAAAGGTGAATGACACCTTTGGACACCTTACGGGCGATGAATTGTTGAAGCGCACGGCAAAAGGGCTTTATGAGTCGGTGGGAAATAACGATATCGTCGGTCGGATCGGCGGAGACGAGTTTGTTATCTTTTTGAAAAATATTATTGACGAGAAGGTGGCAAAGTCAAAGGTGGCAAATATATTGGATAATGTAAGATATGACTATGCGGAAGGCGCAGGCTCACTTAGTGTGAGATGTAGTGCAGGTGCTGCTTTGACGAATGGCGCAAGAGATATTGATAAGATTTATAAGGTGGCGGATAATAATCTGTATGAATCTAAGAGAGCAGGAAGGAATACCTTTAGAATTACTTCAATGTAGGAGAAAGTTACTGTTCAGCACCTCCAGTCCGGGAATGTAAGCGTTCTAAGAATGCCGCATCCCCGGACTGGGGGCAGTCAGAGACGCTGAAGGGTTACACAAAATCAACATCTGTCAAGAAAAAACACTTGACAGATGTTTTTTTATATTGTATACTCTGTCAAGTGATGATACTTGACGAGACAGGTGACAGATTTGATTAAGATAGTAGAACAATCGATGTTGTATGACTTTTACGGAGAACTTCTGACGGAGCATCAGAAGAAGATATATGAGGATGCTGTGTTTAATGATATGTCTTTGAGTGAGATTGCCACAGAGGAGGGAATTTCCAGACAGGGTGTTCATGATCTGATTAAGCGCTGTGATAAGATTCTCAAGAGTTATGAGGAGAAGCTGCATCTGGTGGAGAGATTCATGAGTACAAAGAAGAATGTTGATTTATTAAGACAGCATCTTGAAGAATATAAGTCAAGTAAAGATCAGGTACTGTTAGACAGAGTGATAGAGATTACAGATCGGATTTTGGCAGAGATTTAGTGAGAATCATTTGTGAAGAGGTATATCGCAAAAGGATAGTATGATTATCATATGATGGAGGAAGTATAATGGCATTTGAAAGTTTATCAGATAAACTTCAAAATATATTTAAGAACCTGCGTGGCAAAGGTAAGCTGACAGAAGCAGATGTAAAGACAGCACTCAAGGAAGTAAAGATGGCTTTACTTGAGGCAGATGTAAATTTTAAGGTTGTTAAGCAGTTTGTGAAGTCTGTAGAGGGCAGGGCAATCGGCTCCGAGGTTATGAACAGTCTGACACCGGGACAGATGGTGATTAAGATTGTGAATGAAGAGATGGTTTCGCTCATGGGCAGTGAGACGACGGAGATTAAATTAAGACCACAGAATGAGATTACGGTTGTCATGATGACAGGTCTGCAGGGAGCAGGTAAGACGACTACCACTGCCAAGATAGCAGGAAAGCTTAAGGCTAAGGGAAGAAAGCCGCTGTTAGTGGGATGCGATGTATACAGACCTGCCGCCATCGAACAGTTAAAGATTAATGGCGATAAGCAGGGGGTTGAAGTGTTCTCTATGGGAACAGGACACAAGCCGGTTAACATTGCTAAGGCTGCGATGGAGCATGCGGCAAAAAGTGGTCATAATGTGGTCATTATTGATACGGCAGGAAGACTTCATATTGACGAAGATATGATGGCGGAATTGATTGAGATTAAGAATAACATTGAGATAGATAATACACTTCTTGTGGTGGATGCCATGACAGGACAGGATGCCGTCAATGTGGCAACTACTTTTGAGGAAAAGGTTGGGATTGACGGAGTCATATTGACGAAGATGGACGGCGATACCAGAGGTGGTGCGGCACTTTCCATTAAGGCAGTGACCGGTAAGCCGATACTGTATGTCGGTATGGGTGAGAAGCTTTCTGATTTAGAGCAGTTTTATCCTGACAGAATGGCTTCGAGAATACTCGGAATGGGTGATGTTCTCACACTGATTGAGAAGGCGGAAGCGGTTGTTGACGAGGAGAAGGCAAGAGAGCTTGAGAAGAAGTTTCGCAAGGCAGAATTTGGCTTCGATGATTATTTAGAGCAGATGCAGCAGATAAAGAAGATGGGAAATCTTGAGGATATTATCGGAATGATTCCGGGAATGGGAGATCAGTTAAAGGGAGCACAGCTGCCGGATGATAAGGCGATAGGCAGAATTGAGGCAATCATATATTCCATGACACCGGAGGAGAGAAGCAATCCATCGATTATCAATGTATCCCGCAAGAACAGAATTGCAAAAGGAGCGGGAGTGGATATCGCTGAGGTGAACAGATTAGTCAAGCAGCATGAACAGAACAAGAAAATGATGAAGCAGTTGTCCGGTATGATGGGCGGCAAAGGAATGAAAGGTGGTAAAAAGGGCAGATTCAAATTCCCTTTTTAACATAGATACAAACAAGACCTAAGGAGGTGAATGATAAAATGGCAGTAAAAATAAGATTAAGAAGAATGGGACAGAAGAAGGCTCCTTTTTATAGAGTGGTAGTTTCAGATTCAAGATCACCAAGAGATGGTAAGTTCATCGATGAAATCGGTACTTATGATCCTACAGTTGAGCCAAGTGCAGTGAAGATTGACACAGAAGCTGCAAAGAAGTGGTTAAACAATGGTGCACAGCCTACAGAGACAGTAGCTAAGTTGTTTAAGCAGGCTGGAATAGAGAAATAATAGCTAGTGGAGGTGTAGTGTGATGAGAGAATTAGTTGAAATACTCGCGAAGGCACTAGTGGATTCTCCTGATGAGGTTGTGGTAACTGAGCGTGAGGATGCCAAGGGTACAATCATTGAACTCAAGGTTGCACCGGCAGACATGGGCAAGGTAATAGGAAAGCAGGGAAGAATTGCCAAGTCAATTCGTTCTGTGGTAAAGGCAGCAGCATTTAAAGAGAATAAGAAGGTTATTGTTGATATTGTTCAGTAATGATTTCAGACTACTTCAGAACCGGGATGGTTTTGGAGTAGTTTTTGCTTGAGCAGGTGGAGATTGACTGAGAAGAGTAACTACTGTAGAGAATATCAGAAATGAGGTATATATGAAAAATATTGAGGATATGTTTAGGGTAGGAGTTATTTCCAACACACATGGAATCCGTGGTGAAGTCAAGGTATTTCCGACAACCGATGATGTCAGGCGATTTAGTAAGCTGAAGACAGTGTACTTAGTGCCTCTGCAAAAGGGGATGCGCGGTATACAGAAGAATGATGTGACAGAGCTTACGGTTGCCGGTGTGAAATATTTTAAGCAATATGCCATTGTCAGGTTTAAAGAAATTGATGATATCAATGATGTTGAAAAATATAAGGGGATGGAGATGTATATTGACAGAGAGGATGCGATACCGTTAGAAGAGGGAGAATACTATATAGCAGACCTCATTGGTCTGACGGTTATGGCAGATGATAAAAAGCACGGCGAAGAGGATTACCGTGTCATAGGGGTGCTGAAAGATGTCATGCAGACAGGAGCTAATGATGTATATGTCGTTGAAGGTAATGAGGAGCTTAGGCATAAAGAAATCCTGATTCCTGCGATTAGACAGTGTATCATAGAGGTGAATTTGAAGGAAAAAATAATGAAAGTACATTTGCTGGAGGGTTTACTGGGCTTATGAGATTTCATGTGATGACATTATTTCCTGACATGGTGATGGGAGGACTGGATACAAGCATTATCGGCAGAGCCATGAAGCAGGGAAAGCTTGAGATAGAGGCTGTCAATATAAGAGATTATACCAGAGATAAACATATGAAGGTAGATGATTATCCCTATGGAGGCGGAGCGGGAATGGTGATGCAGGCGGAGCCTGTCTATCTGTGCTATAAGGCACTTGAAGAACAGATTGTCAGTAAAAATGGCAAAAAGCCAAGGGTACTTTATATGACACCCCAGGGTAAGGTATTTCATCAGAGAATGGCAGAGGAATTGGCAGAAGAAGAAGATTTGGTGTTTCTGTGCGGGCATTATGAAGGGATTGATGAGAGGGTGCTTGAGATGATTGTCACAGATTATGTGTCGATAGGGGATTATGTACTTACCGGTGGTGAGCTTCCGGCAATGGTAATGATTGATGCTATAGCGCGGCTGGTAGATGGGGTGTTGAATAATGATGAATCGGCAAAGTATGAATCTTTTGCGGATGGAAGGCTGGAATATCCGCAGTATACACGACCGGAGGAGTTTATGGGGAGAAAAGTGCCGGCAGTGCTGTTATCGGGGAATCATAAGAAGATAGAGGAATGGAGAGAACAGGAATCAATGAAAAGAACGATGGAGAGAAGACCGGATTTGTTGATTTAAAAAACAGGTTGACATTTCTAAAATCCCATGGTAGAATAATTGAGCATTGAGTTACATTGCAGGTGTGGCGGAATGGCAGACGCAGCAGACTCAAAATCTGCCGGTGGTGACATCGTGCGGGTTCAAGTCCCGCCACCTGCATTACTATTTTGGCTGAAAACCCGTGATGTCGGGCTTTCAGCTTTTTTTCCATATATAATTACGATTCACAGTGTCCTTAACCGGTAGGAGGGATGATATTGAAGTGTAACGAGTTTGTGGGATTGATTCCCCATTTTGTTGATGACAGTCTTGAACAAATACATTATGAGGGTTTTGTCAAGCATGCCAGAGAATGTAGTGAGTGTAAGGATGAGTTAGAAATTCACTATATGGTACAGGTAGGTTTAGAACGTATTGAGGAGGAGGCAGCAAAATCTTTTGATATTGAAGGAGAACTGCATAACCGACTACAGAGATATGAACGGATAGCGGACAAGCAGTTTAAACGTAGTGTATATATGAAAATTGTGCTGGTATTGGCACATTTGTCTGCTATCATAAGTGTGGTACAGGTGGTCAGTGTGCTTCTTTAGCGCAGGATAGGGAGGAAAGTTAGAATGAATAATAAATTACTACTGATGGACGGACACAGTATATTAAACCGCGCCTTCTATGGTGTGCCGGAGTTGACCAATTCAGCCGGCATGCATACGAATGCCGTCTATGGTTTTCTGAATATTATGTTTAGGATTATTGACGAGGAGAAGCCGACACATATGGCGGTCGCCTTTGATGTGAAGCATCCTACTTTCAGACATGAGATGTTTAAGGAGTACAAAGGAACCAGAAAGGCAATGCCGGAAGAGTTACATGAGCAGGTGCCTTATATCAAAGAGCTTCTGAATGCTATGGGAATCAGGACGGTGGAATTAAAGGGATACGAGGCGGATGATATCCTTGGTACACTGTCTGTCCGTGCAGGTCAGCAGGGAATGCAGGTCAGTGTCATTACCGGTGACAGAGATTTATTGCAGTTGGCAACGGATAATATTCTGATCAGAATACCAAAGACAAAAAAGGGTACCACAGAGATAGAGGATTATTACCGGAAGGATGTGGTTGAAAAATATCAGGTGACACCGCAGGAGTTTATTGATGTGAAGGCACTGATGGGAGATACGGCGGATAATATTCCGGGTGTTCCGTCTGTCGGGGAGAAGACAGCTACCTCATTGATTGTTCAGTATCACAGTGTGGAAAATCTTTATGAGCATCTGGAGAAAATTACAAGAAAGAAGTTAAAAGAGGCTCTTGAGAATAACAGAGAGCTTGCTTTTTTGAGTAAAAAGCTTGCGACAATTAATACAGATTCACCGATAGAAGCAGATATTGATGGAACAGTGTTTGGTAATATATATACACAGGAGGCGTTGGAGCTCGTTAAAAAATTTGAATTTAAGAGTATGATTAAAAGATTTATGGAGCATCAACAGGGAACAGAGACGGTCACAGAGGCATTTGCTGTCCGTCCTGTTGTCATAGAAGATTTTGATGAGGCAGATAAAGTCTTTGCCAAGGCTTTGAAGAGTAAAAAGCTTGGTCTGGATATATGGGGTGCGACAGAGGCGTTGTCTTTTGATATCACAGCGGTGGCAGTGGCATTCTCACAGGAAGAAGTCTACTTGATTAAAAAACAGTTTTTTATCAGTGATGACTATCTGGCGGGAAAAGTGGCGGAACTCATTAGAAATGAAAAAGTTCCGGTTTTTGTGTGTGATTTAAAGCGTATATTGAAATATCTAGGAAATAAAGAGATTGAGACGGATACAGTGTTTGATTGTGCGATAGCAGCGTATTTGTTAAACCCTCTGAAGGATACTTACCGGTATGATGACATTGCGCGGGATTATCTGGGACTCATGCTCCCTTCAAGGCAGGAGCTGCTTGATAAAAGGTCGGATATTGATGCATTTGATGAAAACGTGGATAAATTTGCGCAATATGCCGCTATGTGTGCAGTCATTCCGTTGCTCAGCGCAGATGCCCTGCGTGAAAAACTGACTGCTACAGGTCAGGAGGCACTTTTTGAAAAGATGGAGATGCCATTGATTTATGCTCTGGACAGAATGGAAAAAGCGGGAATCATGGTAGAGCAAAAGGAACTGACGGATTACGGAAAGCAGCTTGGTGAAAAAATCAGTGTTCTTGAGGAGAAGATTTATCAGGAGGTAGGAGAGAAGTTTAACATTAATTCGCCAAAACAGCTGGGAGAGATACTGTTTGTAAAAATGGGCATCAAAAGCGGAAAAAAGACAAAGACAGGCTATTCTACCTCGGCGGAGGTGCTTGAGAAGCTGGCACCGGAATATCCTTTTGTAAAGACGATTCTCGAATATCGCCAGCTTACCAAGTTAAAGTCTACCTATGCAGATGGTATGGTGGGATATATATGTGAGGATGGCAGGATTCATGGAACCTTTAACCAGACTATCACCGCCACGGGGCGTATCAGCAGTACAGAACCCAATCTTCAGAATATACCGATTAGAATGGAGATAGGAAAAGAGTTCAGAAGGGTATTTGTTCCAAAGGAAGGCTGCCGCTTTATTGATGCGGACTATTCACAGATTGAATTAAGGCTATTGGCTCATATGTCGGGAGATGCCAATTTAATTGAGGCATATAAGAGTGCACAGGACATTCACAGGATAACAGCTGCCAAAGTATTTAACACACCACTTTCAGAGGTGACAGATGAGCAGAGACGCAATGCCAAGGCAGTGAATTTCGGTATTGTGTACGGCATCAGCTCCTTTGGGCTGAGTCAGGATTTAAGCATATCCAGAAAACAGGCAGCGGAGTATATAGAGCAGTATTTTAAAACGTATCCGAAGATAAAGGAGTTTCTTGACGGACTGGTAGCCAAGGGGGAAGAGAATGGTTATGTGACGACTTTGTTGGGAAGAAGAAGACCGATACCGGAGTTATCCTCCGGTAATTATATGACACGCTCCTTTGGTGAACGGATTGCCATGAATTCACCTATTCAGGGTACTGCCGCTGATATTATTAAGCTTGCCATGATTCATGTGGATGCTGAGTTGAGGAAGAGAAAGCTTCATTCGAGAATCGTGCTGCAGGTGCATGATGAGCTTCTGATTGAGGCAAAAGAGGAGGAAGTGGAAGAGGTAACCGCACTTGTTATGGATAAAATGAAAAATGTTATGCAGCTTGCCGTGGAGTTAGAGGTTGGCCTCGGAGTCGGGGATAACTGGCTTGAGGCTCATTAAGGAATTGTTCATTAATAACTTAATCAATTTTTCTGCTGAAATACCGTAAGCGCAAGCATTTCAGCAGAAAAATTGTAAAGTTTAATTATGAA